>NZ_JBSVXG010000026.1:0-45435 GCF_054070595.1 Pseudomonas sp. SDO55104_S430
GGCGTCGTGTCAGGCAACACAGTATCGGCAGATCTGGCGCCTTCGCGGGCAAGCCTCGCTCCTACAGGTTTTTGTGTTGACGATGCACAAAAAAGCCCCGCGACCATTCGGTTGCGGGGCAAGGAATTTGGTTGGTTGCGGCCAACCAAAGGAGCTCTGTGAAGGCCGGTTACTTGCTGGCGACGGTTTCCGGTTGCCAGCCGCCACCGAGGGCCTTGTAGATGGCGACGATGCCGCGGTACAGATCGATTTCCGCCAGGGCCTGGGTGTCTTCGGCCGCCAGGCGTTCGCGCTGGGCGTCGAGCAACACGAGGAAGTCCGACGAACCTTCGCGATAGCGAATCTCGGCCAGATCGGCCGCCGAACGGCTGGACTCACTCTGACGGATCAGCGAAATCAAACGCTGTTGGCGTTTGTTGTAATCGCTGAAGGCGTTTTCCGATTCCTCCAGTGCCAGCAATACCTGCTGCTCGTAGGTCGCCAGGGCGCCTTCGGCATCGGCGTCGGCGCCGCGGATGCGGGCTTTCACGCTGCCCAGGTCAAACGCCGCCCAGGTGATGCTCGGGCCCAGCGCCCAGGCGTTGGCCGCCGAGGAGCCGATCTGCGAGCCACGTCCGGCAGTCCAGCCGAGGAAGCCGCTGAGACTGACCCGAGGGAACAGATCCGCCTTGGCCACACCGATCCGCGCCGTGGCCGAGGCCAGTTGGCGTTCGGCGCTGAGAATGTCCGGACGACGTTGCAGCAGTTCACCCGGATCACCGATGGGCAAGGCCTTGGCAATCGCCGGCAGGTCTTTCGGGCTCAGGTCCACGGTCAACTTGTCCGGACGCTCACCCAGCAGGGTAGCGATACGGTTTTTCTGCCGTACCTGCTCAGCCTGCAACTGCGGCACGCTGGCTTCCACCGCAGCCAGGCGCGCATCGGCACGCTCCACGTCGAGCTGATCGCCAACGCCGGCATCACGCAGGCTGATGGTGATCTTGCGCGACTCCTGCTGGTTCTGCAGGTTCGCGAGAGCGATCTTTTCCCGCAGTTGCGCACCGCGCAGCTGACCATAGGAGTCCACCAACTCGGCAATCATCGTCACTTGCAGCTGATACAGATCAGCCTCGAGTGCCTGTTGCTCGGCGTCGGCCGATTCCAGGTTGCGCTGGATACGGCCAAACAAGTCGACTTCCCACGCCATGTCCAGGCCCAGGTCGTAGCGTTCGCTGTTGACCCGATTGGTGGTCTGCCCCGGAATCTGGCCCTTGCCCAGATCGCTGCTGGCCCGGCTGGTGACGGTCGGCATGGCGTCGTTGCTGATGTCATCGCGGATCGCCCGCGCCGCTTTCCAGCGGGCGAAGGCGACACGCAGGTCACGGTTGCCCTTGAGCGATTCGGTCACCAACTGGTTGAGGGTCGGGTCCTCGAACTGCTGCCACCAGACACTTTGGAAGCGCGAGCGGTCGAAGTTCTTCTGACCCGCGGAGCCGTCAGTCGCCGTGGTGATGTTGGCTGGCGCCGTATCAGGGGTCTTATAGTCCGGGCCGACGGCACAGGCGCTCAGCGCCAGCACCAGCAGGCTCGGCAGAAAGGCTTTCAGACTCATCAATGCGACTCCAGTGGCTTGTCCAGTTTCGGCTTCTTGGCCGCTTTGCGCGCTTCGCTGCGCTCGACAAAGTTACGAATCAGTACGTAGAACACCGGCGTCAGCAGCAGACCGAAGAAGGTCACCCCGAGCATCCCGGAGAACACCGCCACACCCATCGCGTGACGCATCTCGGCACCGGCACCGCTGGAGATCACCAGTGGCACCAC
Organism: Pseudomonas sp. SDO55104_S430; assembly: GCF_054070595.1. NCBI lineage: Bacteria > Pseudomonadati > Pseudomonadota > Gammaproteobacteria > Pseudomonadales > Pseudomonadaceae > Pseudomonas > Pseudomonas sp. SDO55104_S430. The sequence goes on from NZ_JBSVXG010000026.1 coordinate 1,801, forward strand.
ACCCATGATGAACGCGAAGGAGGTCATCAGGATCGGCCGCAGACGCAGGCGGCAGGCTTCCAGTACCGCAGCCAGCGGATTGAGACCTTCCAGCTGTTTGTCCTTGGCGAACTCGACGATCAAAATCGCGTTCTTACAGGCCAGGCCCACCAGTACGATCAGGCCGATCTGGGTGAAGATGTTGTTGTCGCCACCGGACACGATCACCCCGGTAATGGCCGACAGCAGCGTCATCGGTACGATCAGGATCACCGCCAGTGGCAGGCTCCAGCTTTCGTACTGGGCAGCGAGCACCAGGAACGCCAGCAGTACGCAGAGCGGGAACACGAACAGCGCAGTGTTGCCGGACAGAATCTGCTGGTAGGTCAGGTCGGTCCACTCGTAGGTCATGCCGTTTGGAAGTTCTTCCTTGAGCAGTTTCTCGATGGCGGCCTCGGCCTGGCCGGAGCTGTAGCCTGGGGCTGCGGCACCGTTGATTTCAGCGGTGATGAAGCCGTTGTAGTGCATCACGCGGTCCGGCCCCGAGGTGTCGCTGACCTTGATGAAGGTTGCCAGCGGGATCATCTCGCCCTTGTTGTTGCGCACTTTGAGCTGACCGATCTGGTCGGACTCCAGGCGGAACTGTTGCTCGGCCTGAACGTTGACCTGATAGGTGCGACCGAAGCGATTGAAGTCGTTGGCATACAGCGAGCCCAGATAGATCTGCAGGGTGTCGAAGATGTCGCTGACGGCCACGCCGTGGGTCTTGGCTTTCTCGCGGTCGATGGCGGCATCGACTTGCGGCACGTTCACGGTGTAGCTGGTGAACAGGTTGGCCAGTTCCGGAACGTTATGGCTCTTGGCGATGACGTTCATGGTCTGCTTGTACAGCTCTTCGTAGCCCAGGTTACCGCGGTCTTCGATCTGCAGGCGGAAACCGCCGATGGTGCCCAGGCCTTGTACCGGTGGCGGCGGGAAGATCGCCATGTAGGCTTCCTGAATCCCGGCGTACTGGCCGTTCAAGGCACCGGCAATGGCGCCGGCGGACATGCTTGGGTCCTTGCGCTCATCGAACGGCTTCAAGGTCACGAACACGATGCCGGCGTTCGGGCTGTTGGTGAAACCGTTGATCGACAGGCCCGGGAAGGCTACCGCGCTTTCCACACCCGGCTGTTTGAGGGCCAGGTCGGACATGCGCTTGATTACGTCTTCGGTGCGATCCAGGCTCGCGGCGTCTGGCAGTTGCGCGAAGGCCACCAGGTATTGCTTGTCCTGGCCGGGTACGAAACCGGTCGGCGTGCTGGAGAAACCAAAGAAGGTCAGCACCATCAGGCCTGCGTACACTAGCAGGGCGATACCGCTGCTGCGGATGACCCGGCGCACGGTACCGACATAGCCATGGCTGGCTTTCTCGAAGAAGCGGTTGAAGGGACGGAACAGCCAGCCACCGAAGATCTTGTCGAGAATTCTCGAAAAACGGTCCTTCGGCGCATCGTGACCCTTGAGCAATACCGCCGCCAGCGCTGGCGACAGGGTCAGGGAGTTGAAGGCCGAGATAACGGTCGAGATGGCGATGGTCAAGGCGAACTGTTTGTAGAACTGACCGGTGAGGCCGGAGATGAACGCCGCCGGTACGAACACCGCACACAGCACCAGCGCCGTGGCAATGATCGGGCCGGTCACTTCACTCATGGCCTTCTTGGTCGCCTCGAAAGGTTCGAGCCCCAGTTCGATGTTCCGCTCGACGTTCTCCACCACCACGATGGCGTCGTCCACCACGATACCGATCGCCAGTACCAGGCCGAACAACGACAGCGCGTTGAGCGAGAAGCCGAACAGGTGCATCACCGCAAAGGTACCGATCAGCGATACCGGCACCGCCACCAACGGGATGATCGAGGCGCGCCAGGTCTGCAGGAACAGGATCACCACCAGCACCACGAGGATCAGCGCTTCGAACAGGGTATGAACCACCGCCTCGATGGAGCCGCGCACGAAGATCGTCGGGTCATAGACGATGCTGTAGTCCATGCCTTGCGGGAAGCCTTTCTTCAACTCTTCCATCTTCGCCCGAACCTCGTTGGAGATTTCGATGGCGTTCGAACCTGGACGCTGGAAGATCGGGATGGCCACCGCCGGCTGGTTGTTCAGCAGGGAGCGCAGGGCGTATTGGCTGGAACCCAGTTCGACTCGGGCGATGTCTTTCAGGCGGGTGATTTCACCGTTGTCGCCGGCACGGATGATGATGTTCTCGAACTCTTCCTCGGAGACCAGACGGCCCTGAGTGTTGATCGACAGCTGAAAGCTCTGGGCGCTCGGGGAGGGCGGCGCACCCAGTTGACCGGCGGCCACCTGGCGGTTCTGCTCGCGAATGGCGGTCACCACATCGGTAGCGGTCAGGTTGCGCGAAGCGGTCTTGTTCGGATCGAGCCACACACGCAGCGAGTAATCGCCCATACCGAACAACTGCACGTCACCGACACCACCCAGGCGAGCCAGCTCGTCCTTGATGTTGAGAATCGCGTAGTTGGACAGGTAGAGCATGTCGTAGCGTTGGTCCGGCGAGGTCAAGTGCACGACCATGGTCAGGTCGGGCGAGGCCTTGTCCACGGTGATACCGATGCGCGTCACTTCCTCGGGAAGCTTCGGTTCGGTCCGGGTCACGCGGTTCTGCACCTGCACCTGCGCATTGTCCAGGTCGGTGCCCAGGGCGAAGGTGATGGTCAGGGTGATCTTGCCGTCGGCGGTCGACTGCGAGGACATGTACAGCATGTTCTCGACGCCGGTGATGGCTTGCTCCAGGGGAGCGGCCACGGTTTCACCGATGACTTTCGGGTTGGCTCCCGGGAAGTTGGCGCGCACCACCACGGTCGGCGGCACCACTTCCGGGTATTCGCTGATCGGCAACTGGAACAGCGAGATGGCGCCGGCGATCAGAATCAGCAGCGAGAGCACCGCTGCGAAGATCGGCCGGGTAATGAAGAATTTGGAGAAATTCATCGGAGTCGTTATCCCTTAACCGCGTGGAGTCACGGCAGCCACTTTCACAGCCGTACCCGGCGCGGCCTTGGCAGGCGCGACTTGGGGCAGGTTGCTGGCTTCCAGTGCTTGTCGTTGTTGTGCAAGAGCGGCGAGGGTCTGCTCGCTGGCCATCGGGATCACTTCAGGAGTCACCGGCGAGCCAGGACGCACCCGCTGCAGGCCCTTGACGATGATGGTGTCGCCCGCGTTCAGGCCGCTGCGCACGATGCGCAGGCCTTCGATCTTCGGACCCAGTTCGACGGCGCGGTAGGCGGTCTTGTTGTCGGCGTCCATCACGATCACGAATTTCTTGCCCAGGTCGGTACCGACCGCTTCATCGTTGATCAGCATGGCGTTGTAGGTGCCGCTGCCCACCAGTTTCAGGCGTGCATACAAGCCCGGGGTGTAGCTGCCGTCGCTGTTGTCGAACACCGCGCGACCGCGGATGGTGCCGGTTTTCGGGTTGACCTGGTTGTCGACGAAGTTCATCTGGCCCAGGTGCGGGTTGCCGTCTTCGTTGGACAGGCCCATGTACACCGGGGTGGTGGCGCCGCGTTTGCCTTGGCGAGCGAGCTGGGTGTACTTGAGGAACACACGCTCGTCGGCGTCGAAGTAGGCGTAGACCTTGTCGGTGGAAACCACGCTGGTCAGCGCGGTGGTATCGGCGGTCACCAGGTTGCCGGCGGTGATTTCCGCACGGCTGACGCGACCACTGATCGGCGCGGTCACGCGGGTGAAACTCAGATTCAGTTTCGCCAGATCCAGCTGGGCCTGAAGGGCGCCAACGGCGGCACGGGCTTCCTGGGCGGCGCTGGTGCGCGAATCGGCAAGCTCAGCGGAGATCGCGTTGCTGGTGCGCAGACGCTCACCGCGCTGGGCTTCGTTTTCACTGCGGGTGGCGTTGGCGCGGGACTGGGCCACCAGGGCCTCGAGACGGCGAACTTCAGCCTGGAACGGACGCGGGTCGATCTGGAACAACAGGTCGCCTTTCTTGACCAGCGCGCCTTCGGTGAAGGCCACTTCATCGATCTGGCCAGACACCCGTGGACGGATCTCTACGGTTTCCGGAGCTTCAAGGCGACCGGTGAACTCGTCCCACTCGTTGACCGGCTGCTCCAGCACCTTGGCCACGCTGACCTTGGCGGCGGGCGGAGTTGCGGCCGATTGCGGCGCTTTGCCACAAGCGCTCATCACCACCACGGCCAACACGGCCAACGGGAAGCGCAAATGTTTGAATGACTGTTCCATGGATGCATCCGCCAATGTATTGAGATGGGCGAATGATGCTAGGCGGGCGGATATCGCACGAATCGAACGCGGCGAAGGTAACTATCATTCGGAATGATAGGAAGGCGGGGGCAGCTCTCTAGCCTGCGCCTTTTCACGGGGGGCGATCAATGGGTTTGCAGCAATTCAGTCTTTCCCAAACAACACAAATCCCATGTAGGAGCGAATTCATTCGCGATGGAAGTCCAGGCGCCGCGGACATCCAAACAGCCCGCGTCATCGTTGACGACCATTGTAGGAGCCGAGCTTGCTCGCGATGGAAGTCCAGGCACCGCGGGCATTCAGACAGCCAGCGTCAACATTAACGACCCTTGTAGGAGCCGAGCTTGATCGCGATGGAGGTCCAGACACCGCGGGCATTCAGACAGCCAGCGTCATCGTTAGCGACCATCGCGAGCAAGCTCGGCTCCTACACGGGGCGGTGGTGTCAGAAGAGGTCGCGGGTGTAGGTCAGGTATACCCGGTTCTCATCGATGTCCCGCTGATTGGGCACGGTGCTGCGCAACGTGGCATTGCGCAGCGACACGCTCAAGCCTTTGAGCATGGGCTGTTGGAACGCATAGTTGAAGTGAATATCGCGCTCCCACTCATGCTGGTCGCCGGAATCGGTTTTCACATGATCACCCCGCTGGTACGTCACCTGGGTGGTCAGCCCCGGAATGCCGACCGCCGTGAAGTTGAAGCCGTATTGCGCCACCCAGGTGTCTTCGCCGGCCCGCTGGAAGCGGGCGCCGGTCTGGCGGTCGGTGATCAGATAGGTCGCTGAGCCATCACCCTGATTGACGAAGGGGAAATCACTGGAGCCGCTCAGGGCCTGATAACCCAGGCCGATCGAGTGCGGCCCCACGGTGTAAGTGAACATGCCCGCCAGGGCGCGGTTATCGACTTTGCCGTCATTGTGATAGCCGCTGCTGCGATAACCTTCCTGCCGGCCGGCCTGGCTAGCATTGCGACCGTCCGGGCCGCTGTCGAAAAAACGCAGGTCGCTCTTCAGATTGCCTACCGGCAAAGCGAGGTTATGCACCATGCCGAGGAAATGTTGCTGATAGAAGTTCTCCAGACCACCGTAGTAGTACTGGAGCAACAAGTTCGGATTGAGTTTGTAATCGATACCGGCGAAATAGAACTTGTTGCTGCGCTTGCCCGCGGCGCCACCGGCACCGGATATCGCCAGATTTTCATTATTGGAGGACGTACGGCTTTTGACCTTTTCAACTTTACCGGCGGTGAGGGTGATGTTGTCGAAGTCCTGGGACGTGACTTGCATGCCTTCGAAAGTTTCCGGCAGCAAGCGACCGTCGTTCAGCGTCAGAATCGGCATTCTCGGCCGCAGCGTGCCGAGCCGGGCTTCGGTCTTGGCATAACGCACCTTGGCGGTCAGGCCCAGGCTGCTGAAATCACTGACCGCCCGACCATCACTGTCGGTCGGGAAGACCAGGCCCGCCTGGTTGGTGCTGTTGGGGTTGTAGTGCGTGCCTTTGCCCGAATCCAGGCGGATGCCGAGCATGCCCAGTGCATCCAGTCCAAATCCCACCGGCCCCTGGGTAAAACCGGAGGTGTAATTGAGGATGAAACCCTGCCCCCATTCTTCCTGTTTCGAGGGCGCGGCCGAGCCGCTGCGGTAATCCTGATTGAAGTAGTAGTTGCGTAACTCGAGGGTGGCTTTGGAGTCTTCGACAAATCCGGCGGCGAAGGCGCTCAAGGGCAGGGCACAGGACAAGGCTGCAAAGCCGATCAGACTCAAAGGGGGCCGATGCCCCGCACTTGCAGCGAAGCGCGTCGTTGTAATGTTCATGTTCTTCTCGCCGTATTTATTTTTATTGGGACGTCGGGTGCAATCACAGGCAAAGCACTGCCGTCTGCGCTGAAAAGGCAGAAGGCTTTTATGTAGAGGGATGTCGCCGCAGCGAACTTCAATAAATGCCGATAGCAACTAAGCAATGAGTGGTGTGAGGGGCATCTCCAGATCTTTCAGTTGTTCGTGAAATCGAAATTAAGCCCGGTAGCTGGAGGGCAGTATCCAGTTTCTGCAGATCCTTATCCTCTTTCTACAAACCCGCCCCGGGTGCGCGCCGCACGCCCGTAGAACCCTGTATAAGGCAGGACGTTCGCAGCCGTTGGGCGGTTTGTGCCGGGCTGATGCTTGACGCCATCGGGCCACGGGTGGAACTTCGTGAGCAATGGCGACCATCAGGGTTCTGAGTGATGCAGCAGTTACTTTCAAGTCAACAAAGTGCGGTGTTCAATCTGGCCGACCCTTATGCGGTCTCCGACTACGTGAACGAACACCTGGGCAGTCATGACATTCAACTTTCCCGGTCCCGGGCGTATGTATCCAGTCTGTTGCACCGCAAGTTCGCCAACCTGGATCTGTGCCGTATCAGTTACGGCTCGGATGTACGTATCACATCCCCCGCGCTGGAAACCTTCTATCACTTGCAGATCCTCCTGAACGGACATTGCCTGTGGCGCAACCACAAACAGGAGCACTATCTGGGTGCGGGAGAGATGCTGATCATCAATCCCGATGATCGCGTCGACCTGACCGGTTCGGCCGATTGCGAAAAATTCATCCTGAAAATCCCGGCCTCGGTCATGGAGTCGATCTGTCGTGACCAGCGCTGGCAGACGCCGGGCGAGGGCCTGCGCTTTGTCGAGTCCTGCTACCGGATGGATGAGCTGGAAGGGTTTTTCGATCTGTTGCGCATGGTTTGCAGCGAGGCCGAAACGGCCGAGCCGATGCCGCGGATTCAGGAAAACTACATGCAGATCGTCGCCACCAAGCTGCTGATGTTGCTGCGCACGAACCTGACTCGCCCGGAACTCAATACCTCCCTGGCGACCTTCGAGCAGATCGCCGACTACATCAGGCAGAACCTCAAGGAAGATCTGTGCAGTGACGAACTGGCGCGTCGGGCGCACATGAGCCCGCGCTCGCTGTATGGGTTGTTCGAGCGCACCGTGGGGCTTACGCCCAACCGCTACATCCGCCAGAAAAAGCTGGAACGGGTACACGCCTGCCTCAGCGACCCTACCTGCGGCTACCGCAACGTCACCGAACTGGCGATGGATTACGGCTTCCTGCACCTGGGGCGTTTCTCCGAAATCTACCGCCGACAATTCGGCGAACTGCCCACCGAGACCCTCAAACGTCGCCAGTAACCACCACAACGCGATGATCCGAAATGGACGATCTGTAAAAAACGGATAAAGCCCTGCGAACTGCGGATATAGCCCATCCGCACCCGGACCTACCCTTGAGTTGCCTGAAAACAACAACAAGAGTTGAGTGCCATGCGAAAAATCGACATTAACGAGGTCATCGACCAGGCGCGCTTCAACGCCTTTCACTGGCAAGTGCTGTTCTGGTGCGCGCTGATCATCATCTTCGACGGCTACGACCTGGTGATCTACGGCGTGGTCCTGCCGGCTCTGATGAAAGACTGGGGCCTGACCCCGCTGCAAGCCGGTGCGCTGGGCAGTTACGCGCTGTTCGGGGCGATGCTGGGCGCGATCATCTTCGGCTCGCTGTCCGACCGGGTAGGGCGCAAGTGGATCATCGCCATTTGTGTGATCCTGTTCAGCGGCTTCACGCTGCTCAACGGCCTGGCGCGCGATACCACCGAGTTCGGTCTGTGCCGGTTCCTGGCCGGGCTGGGCATCGGCGGCGTCATGCCCAATGTGGTGGCGTTGATGAGTGAATACGCGCCGAAGAAAATACGTGGAACCCTGGTGGCGATCATGTTCAGCGGCTACTCCGTGGGCGGCATTCTGTCTTCGGGACTGGGCATCGTGCTGCTGCCGAACTTTGGCTGGCAGTCGGTGTTTTACGTGGCGGGGATTCCGTTGCTCCTGCTGCCGCTGATCCTGCGTTACCTGCCCGAATCGGTCGGCTTCATGATCCGCCAGGGCCACGAAGCGCAAGCCCGCGAGGTCCTGCACCGAATCGAACCCGCCTTCGTGTCCCGTCCGGACGATCAGTTCATCGTGCCTGCCCTCAAGACACCCGGCGCGCCGGTGGTGCAGTTGTTCCGTGAAGGTCGGGCGATGGGCACCGTGATGCTGTGCCTGGTGTTCTTCTGTTGCCTGCTGATGATCTATGCGCTGAACTCCTGGCTGCCGAAACTGATGATCAGCGCCGGTTACGGCCTGGGTTCTAGCCTGAGTTTCCTGCTGCTGATGAACGTCGGCGCCATTTTCGGTGCCGTGGGCGGCGGTTGGCTGGGAGATCGCCTGGGGCTGCGCAGGGTGCTGGTGGTGTTTTTCCTGCTGGCGGCAGCGTCGATCAGCCTGCTCGGTTTCAACAGTCCGCCCACCATTCTCTACGGGCTTATTTTCATCGCGGGCGCCACCACCATCGGCACGCAGATTCTTGCCTACTCCTGTGTGGCGCAATTTTTCCCGATGGGCATCCGCTCGACCGGCCTGGGCTGGATATCCGGGATCGGCAGAAGCGGCGCCATCAGCGGTCCGATCCTCGGCGGTGTGCTGGTGAGCATCCAGTTGCCGCTGCATCTGAACTTCATCGTCTTCGCCATCCCCGGCTGCGTGGCCGCATTGGCCATGTGCTTCGTGCGCCAACGAAAGGCCAGCCTCAAGGCGCAGCCCCAGCCCGTTTGACGCCGTCAACACCTTGCGTTGATGCCTTTGCTCCATCACTGACCATCGCTGACTGGCATTAGGCAATGCCGGGAGGCGTGTTGCCGGGGGAAGCCGTCAACGTTCGCAAAACAACCTCAATGGAGTGTCAGTTGATGACCAACCCGATGAACGACCAGGACGTAACCGCCGCCAGCGACTTGCCCGACCAGATCTGGCGCTGGGACGCCGTCGATGTGGCGGCGCATATTCGCCGTGGCACGATCTCCAGCCACGAAGCACTGCAAAGCTGTTTTGCGCGCACCGATGCACTCAATCCTCGCTTGAACGCCATTGTCCATGCCGACCGGGAACGGGCGTTGCTGGCGGCCAACAAGGCAGACAGTCAGGTTTATCGCGGGGAAATCACCGGGCCGATGCATGGCGTGCCGGTCACGATCAAGTTGAATGTCGATGTCCAGGGCGAAGCTACCACCAATGGCGTGCCGGCCTTCGCCGAGCGTATCGCTCCGGGCGACAGCACCGTCGTCAGCAATTTGCTCAAAGCCGGCGCGATCAACGTCGGTCGCACCAACACACCGCCATTTTCCTTCCGTTGGTTCACCGAAAATCCCCTGCACGGACGTACGCTCAACCCCTGGGATGAAACGGTGACCTCCGGCGGATCGAGCGGCGGCGCAGGTGTCTCGGTTGCCGCCGGCATGTGCTCGCTGGCCCACGGCACCGATATTGCCGGCTCCATCCGTTATCCCGCCTACGTCAACGGTCTGGCCGGTTTGCGAACCACGCCTGGACGAATCCCGGCTTTCCATCCCACTACGGGCCTGCGTTTCCTTGGACTGCAGACCATGTCTGCGCAGGGACCGCTGGCACGCCGGATGCGCGATCTGCGTCTCGGGCTGATTGCCATGTCCGGTGCCGATCGTCGCGACCCTTTGTGGGTGCCGGCGCAAATGGACTACCCGGACGACTCGGCGCCAGTGCGCGTAGCCCTGGTCGATGAAATTCCCGGCAGTTCGCTGGGCCCCGAAATCAAGGCTGCCCTGAACGCTGCAGCGCAGATCCTGGAAGCGGCCGGATACATGGTCGAGCGTGCAACGCCTCCGGGCATGGCCGAGGGCGTGGAGATCTGGCAATCGATCGTCATGACCGAAGCGCGTATGGGCATGATCGCCGGCGTAAAGGCCATGGGCGACGACGTGATTCTGCGCTCCGTCGAAAACATGCTGGCAGGCGCCCCGGCAATTGACCTCGAAGGATACGCACTGGCGATCGCCCGGCGCGATCAACTGCGCCGCCAGTGGAACGAGTTCATGAGCCGCTATCCGCTGATCCTGCTTCCCACCTCCTGCCGGCTGCCCATGCGCTGGGACGCGGATCTGGGCTCGACGGATGACATGAAAAGCGTGCTGGCGGACCAGAGTCCGCTGATTTCGGTGGCGGCGCTGTGCCTGCCGGGACTGAATGTGCCGACCGGCGTTGTCGATGGGCTGCCGATCGGTGTGCAGTTGGTGGCCGACAGTTATCGCGAGCAACGGTTGTTGGCGGCGGGCAGCGTGATCGAACGGGCAGTCGACATGCCCAATCTGCATGACCGGTTCTGATCGCGGCGCCAGATTCATGAGTTGAGCTCTGCCGCCGTTGTTGGCGGATTTGCGAGACCCGGTTGCGCAATTTCCGGGGCTCGCCCTTTTTATCCCTGCGGGTCTGTTTTGTGTCCGCCATGCTGGCAGACGTCATTGGCCAGGCTGTCCAGGTTGGCGAAACGCTCCACCAGAAAGTCGATCAGGCTGCGCACCCTGGCCGACAGATGCAACTGCTGCGGATACACCGCATAGATGTCCGCCCGATTGCTGTGCTCTTGCAACAGAACGCGAAGGCGGCCGCTGCGGACATAGCGAGCCAGATCCCACTCGGAACGCTGCAGGATGCCATAGCCGTCCAGTGCCCACCTCATGGCAATTTCACCGTCGTTGCAGCTCAGCGCGCCATGCACCTTGATGTTCTGCGCCCGCTCGCCACTGTCGAAGTTCCACACACCGTAAGTCGCTTCGTTCTGGCGCAGGAAAATGCAGCTGTGGTTCGCAAGATCCGCGAGGCTGGCAGGGGTGCCATGTTTTTCCAGGTACAGCGGGGACGCGCACAGCAGACGGCGATTGGAAGCGATCTTGCGCGCATGGAACGCCGCATCGGGCAGGGCGCCAATGCGGATGGCCAGGTCGAAACCATGGGTCGCGAGGTCCAGAGGATGATCACTGATTTCAAGCTGGACCTTGACCTCCGGATAACGGGTATGAAAAGCCGCCAGGGCCGGGCCGATGTAGCGTCGGCCAAAGCCCAGGGTGGCGTTGATCCGGATCAGGCCCTTGGGCGCGGCCCGGCAGCTGCTGAGCATCTGCTCCACCTCATCGATTTGGGTGAGGATGCGCTCGGCGTGGGTCAGGTAGATCTCGCCTTCATCGGTAAGGCTCATCGAGCGGGTGGTGCGATTGACCAGACGGGTACCCAGCCGCGCTTCCAGTGCGCTCAGGCGTTTGCTCACCGCCGGGGGCGTAACCCCCAACTCGCGGGCGGTCGCCGCCAGGCTGCCTTTTTCGGCCAGCAGGTAAAAGAAAGATAGATCGAGGGTCTGACTCATTGGTAACTCAGCGGTTAAGTATGTAGTGAGTTGAAGTAACTCTCAGGATGTTGCCAGCTATATATAATTTGGCCGGACATCCTGGTGAATGGACCAATCAAAAGATACCGCTAAAAACAATTTAAGTGGAGTTGATTATGAGTATGTAGATGATATTTAACTACCGGCCGACGGTCGGTTGATTAGTTGTGGCAAGTAATCGCCATTCGCAAGAATGACAGCGCCTTCGAGGTTGCTGCGAATTACTATGCCGGTACATATTTAGAACAATAAGATTCAGGACTTTTCAATGAAAAGAATGCTTGGAAAACTATACGTGCAAGTTCTGCTTGCCGTTATCACCGGCGCCGTGATCGGCGTGTTCTTTCCTGAAACCGGTACGGCGCTCAAGCCTTTGGGCGACGCCTTCATCAAACTGATCAAAATGCTTCTGGCGCCGGTGATTTTCCTGACAGTGGTGACGGGCATCGCCGGCATGGAAAACATGAAGGATCTGGGGCGGGTCGGCTTGCGTGCCCTGATCTATTTCGAGGTGGTTTCCACCCTGGCCCTGGTGGTGGGGTTGATCGTGGTCAACCTGTTCATGCCCGGTGCCGGCATGAACGTCGACGTCGCCACGCTGGATACGTCGAGCCTCAACGCCTACACCACGGCGGCGAAGCACACCTCGTTCATGGACTTCATGATGAACATCATTCCCGACACCATCGTCGACGCTTTCGCCAAGGGCAATGTGCTGCAGATCCTGCTGTTCTCGGTGTTGCTGGGCGTCGCCCTGGCCCACGCCGGCCCCCGGGCCAAGCTGTTCGTGGACACCCTGGAAAGCCTGACACACGGCATGTTCCGCATCGTCAGCATGGTCATGCGCCTGGCTCCCATCGGCGCCTTCGGGGCGATCGCCTTCACCATTGGCAAGTACGGCTTCGGCTCATTGCTGTCCCTGGGCAAGCTGGTGGCCTGCGTCTACATCACCTGTGCAATCTTCGTGATCTTCGTGTTGGGACCGATCTGCCGGTACAGCGGTTTCAGCATCTGGAAGCTGCTGAAGTACATCAAGGAAGAACTGTTCACCGTGCTGGGCACCTGTTCCTCCGAGTCGGTGCTGCCGCAAATGATCTCGAAGATGGAAAAGGCCGGCGTATCGAAACCGGTGGCCGGGCTGATCATTCCCGCCGGCCTGACCTTCAACCCCGACGGGCAGGCCATTTACTACACCATTGCCGCCGTCTTCATCGCCCAGGCGACCAACACGCCGCTGACCCTGACCGATCAGCTGATCGTGCTGGCTGTACTGATGTTTACCTCCAAAGGCTCGGCAGGTGTTGCCGGTGCGGGTTTCATCATCCTCACGGCGACGCTGGCATCCCTTGGGACCATTCCGGTGGCCGGCATGGTGCTGCTGTTGGGCGTGGATCGATTCATGTCCGAGGCGCGGGGGATTACCAATACGATTGGCAACGGTGTCGGAACAATGGCGATTGCCAAGTGGGTGGGGGCACTGGATACATCGAAGATGCACAAGGCGCTCAATGGCGAGGCGTCGGAAGATGGTTCTGCAAAAGTCGTGACTAAGCAATCCACGGGGCGCGTGGAACACATGAGTGATTCACTTCGCCAGTAAGTTCCATGGTTTCAGTTTTCTGGATTATCAAGTTGGAAATTAGTTGCCGAGTTTCACTGTGCGCGGAATGTAAGTCAGTTCTTAATGACTTGTTTTGCGCATTCATAAAAACAAAATATCGAAAACGCAAATGAGGATAGTTTGATGGCTGGCAGAACGCTCTACGACAAACTCTGGGATGCGCATCTCGTGCAACAGCGAGCCGATGGTTCGGCGCTGGTTTATATCGACCGCCATATCCTTCACGAAGTGACTTCGCCGCAGGCCTTCGAAGGTTTGCGTCTGGCCGGGCGCAAACCCTGGCGTATCGACACCAATATCGCGACGCCGGACCACAACGTACCGACGACCCCCGAGCGCAAGGGCGGCATCGACAGCATCACCGATCAGGTCGCGCGGCTGCAGGTCCAGACTCTGGACGACAACTGCGACGAGTACGGTATCACCGAATTCAAGATCGACGACGTGCGCCACGGCATCGTCCATGTGATCGGCCCGGAGCAGGGCGCCACCTTGCCGGGCATGACCGTGGTCTGCGGCGATTCGCATACGGCCACCCACGGCGCATTCGGTGCCCTGGCCCATGGCATCGGTACTTCCGAGGTCGAGCATGTACTCGCCACCCAGTGCCTGGTCGCCAAGAAAATGAAGAACATGCGAGTGCTGGTCGAAGGGCAATTGCCGTTGGGCGTGACGGCCAAGGACATCATCCTGGCGATCATCGGCAAGATCGGTACGGCTGGCGGCAATGGCCACGCCATCGAGTTTGCCGGCAGCGCGATTCGCGATCTGTCCATGGAAGGTCGCATGACCATCTGCAACATGGCGATCGAGGCCGGTGCCCGGGTGGGGCTGGTGGCGACTGATGATAAGACTGTGGCCTATGTGAAGGGTCGTCCATTTGCGCCGAAGGGCACGGAATGGGATCTGGCGGTCGAGGCCTGGAAGGATCTGCAGTCCGATGCCGATGCGGTGTTCGACACGGTGGTCGAGCTCGACGCGACCCGGATCAAGCCGCAAGTCAGCTGGGGCACTTCGCCCGAGATGGTCTTGTCGGTCGATCAGCGTGTGCCGGATCCTGCCGAGGAAATGGACCTGATCAAACGCGGTTCTATCGAGCGCGCCTTGACCTACATGGGGCTGAGCGCCAATCAGGCGATTACCGACATTCAGCTGGACCGTGTGTTCATCGGTTCCTGCACCAACTCGCGGATCGAAGACCTGCGCGCTGCTGCCGTGATCGCCAAGGGCCGCAAAGTGGCCTCGACCATCAAACAGGCGATTGTTGTGCCGGGCTCGGGACTGGTGAAGGCTCAGGCCGAATCCGAAGGCCTGGACAAGATTTTCCTCGAAGCCGGTTTCGAATGGCGCGAGCCGGGTTGCTCGATGTGCCTGGGCATGAATCCGGACCGTTTGCAGTCGGGCGAGCATTGCGCCTCGACCTCCAACCGCAACTTCGCCGGGCGTCAGGGCGCCGGTGGCCGTACCCATCTGGTAAGCCCGGCGATGGCAGCCGCCGCCGCTGTAAATGGTCGTTTTGTCGACGTCAGAGAGTTGATTTAAGGAGCACACATGAAAGCTTTTACCCAGCACACCGGCCTTGTTGCCCCTCTGGATCGTGCCAACGTCGACACCGACCAGATCATCCCGAAGCAGTTCTTGAAGTCGATCAAGCGCACCGGTTTCGGCCCTAACCTGTTCGATGAATGGCGCTACCTGGACGTGGGCCAGCCTTACCAGGACAACTCCAAGCGCCCGCTGAACAAGGACTTCGTCCTCAATGCCGAGCGTTATCAGGGCGCCAGCGTGTTGCTGGCCCGTGAGAACTTCGGTTGCGGCTCCAGCCGTGAACACGCGCCGTGGGCGCTGGAAGAATACGGTTTGCGCAGCATCATCGCGCCGAGCTACGCCGACATCTTCTTCAACAACAGCTTCAAGAACGGCTTGCTGCCGATCATCTTGGGCGACGAGGAAGTCCATGAGCTGTTCAAGCAGGTCGAAGCGGACCCGGGCTATCAGTTGCAGATTGATCTGCAAGCCCAGACCGTGACCCGTCCGGATGGCAAGGTCTTGGGGTTCGAGATCGATGCGTTTCGCAAGCACTGTTTACTCAATGGCCTGGACGACATTGGCCTGACGTTGCAGGACGGTGATGCGATTGCGGCGTTCGAGGTGAGGCATCGGGCGAGTCAGCCTTGGTTGTTTCGTGATGCTTGATTTTGCGTAAGACGTAATGACGCCTTCGCGGGCAAGCCTCGCTCCTACAGGTCGGTGGTAAACCTGTAGGAGCGAGCAGGCCGGTAGTGAATCTGTAGGAGCGAGGCTTGCCCGCGAAGAGGCCAGTACAGACACCACACGAACCCAGACAATATCAATCCCCCACCTGCGACAACGGCCTGGCCACATGCTCAAGCGACCGACGCTCCGCCGCCACACCCCACAACGCCTGCACCACCGCCGCCGCAACCATCAACACCGCACCCATCAAATAGCCATAAAACACATTGGTCCGCTCACCCGTCTCGATCAGCACGCCAAACAGCATCGGTCCGATCAGCCCGCCCAGACCGGTGCCGAAGGCGTAGAACACGGCAATCGCCAAAGCGCGTATTTCCAGAGGAAAGGTTTCGGCCACGTTGAGGTAGGCTGAACTGGCCGCTGCCGAGGCGAAGAAGAAAATCACCATCCAGGCGATGGTCTGCTGGGTGACATCGATCAATTGCTGCTGGAACAGATAGCCGCTCACTGCCAGCAGCACGCCCGAGAGCAGGTAGGTACTGCTGATCATGATGCGCCGTCCCACCACGTCGAACAGCCGGCCCAGCAGCAGCGGGCCGCAGAAGTTGCCCAGGGCGAAGGGCAATATGTACCAGCCGACCTGTGCCGAGGGCACGCCGTAGAAGTCGGTCAGCACCAGGGCGTAGGTGAAGAAGATCGCGTTGTAGAAGAAGGCCTGGGCCGTCAGCAACGTCAGCCCCACCAGCGCCCGTCGGCGGTGTGCGATGAACAGGCTTTTGAATACTTCCCTCAACGGCGTGTGGTTCCGTGCACGCAGTCGCAGTGGTGGCGTATCGACCGGGGGCAGTTCGATACCGCGTTCGCGGTATTGGCGTTCGATGTCGGCGACGATGCGCTCGGCCTTTTCCGGTTGATTGTGGATCATCAGCCAGCGCGGGCTTTCGGGGATCCACAGACGCATCCAGATGATCCCCAGGCCCAGCGCCGCCCCGATGCCGAAACACAGGCGCCAGCCGAGTTCGCTACCGGCCACTGCCGGATCGAGCAGAATCACCGCGCCCACGGCGCCCAGTGCCGCACCAATCCAGAAGGTGCCATTGATGGTCAGGTCGACCCAACCGCGAAAACGCGCCGGGGTGAATTCCTGGATGGTGGAGTTGATCGCGGTGTATTCGCCACCGATGCCGGCGCCGGTGAGGAAGCGGAACAGCAGAAAACTCGCCAGATTCCAGGAAAAAGCCGTCGCCGCCGTGGCGCCGATGTACAGGAACAGCGTGATGAAGAACAACTTGCGCCGCCCCAGTCGATCCGTCAGCCACCCGAAAAACAACGCCCCCAACACCGCCCCGGCGATGTAGACCGCGCCCGCCAAACCAATATCGGTATTGCTCATCGCCAACACCGGACTGTCCTTTAGCGCTCCCGACACCGACCCTGCCAGCGTCACCTCAAGGCCATCGAGCAACCAGGTGATGCCCAGCGCCAGAACCAGCAAGGTGTGGAAACGGGTCCAGGGCAGGCGGTCGAGACGGGCGGGGATGTCGGTGCTGTAGATCCGCTCGTCCGCCGCAGCACCGGCAGGAGCACGAAAAGCCTGGGTAGTCATTGGCAACTCCTGTTCGCTATTAGTCGATGGAATTGCCAAAGTGACCGCAAGTTCAAAAAACTGCGGCTCCCTGTAGGAGCGAATTCATTCGCGATGGAGAACAACGATAACGCGGAAAGCCAGATACTCCGCGGTGTCTGTGCCTCCATCGCGAGCAGGCTCGCTCCCACAGTTGATCGAGTGGCAGACACAAAACCCTGTAGGAGCTGACGAGTGAAACGAGGCTGCGATCTTTTGATTTTGTTTTAAAGCAGGATCAAAAGATCGCAGCCTTCGGCAGCTCCTACAGAGACAGCAGGCATCTGCCGGAATCGCTATTTATGTACGCTCGACTTCTTCCTGGTCGTCAGCATCGCGCAGGTCAAGAAGGTTGATGAGAACGTCAGTGCCCGGATAACAATCCGGGGCCTGATCGGCCCCGTATTTGTCGTTACTCAAGCTTTTATATGCCTTACCGCTTTGAGCACGGCTTCGCGGGTAGGCAATTTGATCTCGTCGTCACTGGAAGGCACGAAGCCCTCGAGGCGCAGGCTGGCGGCGAAATTGGATTTGCGTGTCTTGGCAAAATGGGCTTTTTTGGCCATTAGGCTCAGCTTTTCCATGGTGCGTTCTCACTGTGTGCGTGAGGTTGGGCCAGGTCACTGATCAGTCGTTATGCAAGTGCAACTGCACTTCCATGGCGTCATGAAGGAGTCTGACGACCTCGATCACGTCATCGTTTGCCACACGATAGAACACGATATGACGTGGGCTTTTGACCGTTCCAAGGGTTTGTTTGGCCTGCTGGCGTGAATAGACGAGGTGATAGCTGCGAAGGCCCGGTGCAAGCTCATCGCGGTCGTGGCTGCCAATACGATAAGGCGTGTCGGCAAGCGCTTGCAGCGCCGCGAGGATGAGCGCCTGGTCGCGCTGGCGAGCTTGATCGCCGAACTGCGTCTGGGAGAGCCTGAGGATGTCGACAATGTCAGTGCGCGCCGCGTTGGAAATCCGATACTGCGGCATGCTCAGTGTTTTTCTCTCACGGGGAGGGTTGCCTCCAGGCTCAAGCCCTCGAGGTAGTGCTCCAGATCCCCTTCGTTCACCTGAGTAAAACGCCCGTGCCCAATATCCATGAGGCCGATCGAGGTTGCCCGACGCAGTGCCTCAATTTTGGCGGTGTCTTCGGCGACGCGCTGTTCCAGTAGCCGCAAACCTTCCCGCATCACTTCACTGGCATTCTGATAGCGGCCAGACTGAACAAGGTCATGGATAACCTGTTCCTGGTGAGGTGTGAGCACAACGTTTCGCGTCGCCATAACCAGCTCCAGTTTCACGTAAACAGATACTTCTGATTGTTGGCATATTATGCCATCTCCTCTCGGGAGAATAGCTTGAGGGCGACCCCACAGATATGCCCCCAATGTAGCCATCCACGGGAAGCGAATGGAGCTCCATGGTTTGTGGAAAGGCAGAAATGATCAGCCGAACAGCCTATCCGACGACGCCTAAAGACTATCCGGGTCGCCGAAAAACATCTGAATCCGCGACCGCAACCAGCGCTCCCCGGGATCGTTGTCCTGCGATCCACGCCAGGCCATGTGCAATTCGAAACTTTGCACCGGCAACGGCGGCTCTTCAGCCCTTACACCACCCGCTGCGGTCAGTGCTTCGGCCGTGTAATCGGGGACGGTGGCGACGATGTCGGTGCCGGCGAGGAGGGTGCTCAGGCCGTTGAACTGCGGAACGGCGAGGACCACGTGGCGTTTGCGGCCGAGCTTTTCCAGTTCTTCATCGATAAAGCCGCTGAGGTCCCCGGCGAACGACACCAGTGCATGTGGCCGTGCGCAGAAGTCGTCCAGGCTCAGGGGGCCGGGGACGGAGTCGGCGCGCAGCAGTTTTGGCGAGCTGCGGCGCAATACTTTGCGCTTGGCGTTCGCCGGCAGGTCGGTGGTGTAGCTGACGCCGATGGAGATTTCACCCGAGGCCAGCAGGCCTGGCATCAGGATGTAATTGACGCGCCGGATGACCAGTACGATCCCCGGCGACTCGGCGCGCAGGCGCTTGAGCAGCATCGGCAACAGGGCGAACTCGACATCGTCCGACAGCCCGATGCGGAATACCGCATTACTGGTGGCCGGATCGAAATCGGCCGCGCGGCTGACGGCGGTGGAGATTGAGTCCAGCGCCGGCGAGAGCAGCGCGAAGATCTCCACGGCGCGCGCGGACGGCTCCATGCTGCGCCCGGTGCGGACGAACAGAGGATCGTCGAACAGCCCGCGCAGACGCGAAAGCGCCGCACTGATCGCCGGCTGACCGAGGAACAGCTTCTCTGCAGCGCGGGTCACGCTGCGTTCGTGCATCAGGGTTTCGAATACGATTAACAGGTTCAGGTCGACACGACGAAGGTCATTACGATTCATCTGGAGTCCTGGCAGAGTCAGCAAGCTTGACGTGAGCGGGCATATGAGAACAATGGCCAGCAGGAATATTACGGGGTATTGCTGGTACTCTGCACCGAGAAATTGAGTTTTTCCTGCAAGAAGCGGTCAAAATTCCTACAACATAGAGCGACTGTGGATGACGCTCCCGCTGTTGCGGAATCAATGACAGGCATGTCGACTATTAATAGCCACTGATAGTGTTGGGGCAAAAGCCCAGCTAGAGTTCAGGGCATTAGAGGTTCATTTGGCGAGGTTTGCGATGTCCCGCACGATCCGTTTTCACAAGTTTGGTTCAGCCGAGGTGCTCAAATGCGAAGAGCATGCGGCGGCTTTGCCTGCACCCGGCGAAGTGCAGGTACGCGTCGAAGCCATTGGTATCAGTTGGTATGACATTCTGTGGCGTCAGAACCTGGCGTCGTCCCACGCTCGTCTGCCGTCAGGTCTTGGCCAGGAAATGGCCGGAGTTGTCACAGCGGTCGGCGAAGGCGTCGATGACCTGGCAGTGGGCGACAAGGTCGCCAGCTTCCCGGCCGAAAGCCCGAACGATTATCCGGTCTACGGCGAACAGATCGTTCTGCCACGTTCGTCCGTGACCCGTTACCCCGACGTGCTGACCCCGATCCAGGCGGCCGTTCACTACACGCCGCTGCTGGTTGCCTATTTTGCTTACGTCGATCTGGCGCGGGTCAAACCCGGCGATTTCGCCCTGGTCACCGATGCCAGCCACTGCTCGGGTCCTTCGTTCGTCCAGCTGGGCAAGGCTTTGGGTGTGCGGGTGATTGCCGCGACCAAGTCGGCCGATGAGCGTGAATATCTGCTGGCCCTGGGTGCCGAGAAAGTCATCGTCACCGAGGAAGAAGATCTGCTGATGCGGATCAACAAGATCACCGACAACCGCGGCGTGAACGTTGTGTTCGATGGCCTGGGTGGCCCACAGATGTCGCTGCTCGGCGACGTGCTGGCGCCCCGTGGCAGCCTGGTGCTGTACGGTCTGCAAGGCGGCAACCAGACGCCGTTCCCGGCCTGCGCAGCGTTCCAGAAGAACATCCAGTTCTTCGTGCACTGCATCGGTAACTTCACCGGCAAGCCGGAGCTGGGCATCATTCAGGACCAGGTTGCGCTGCAACGTGCCTTGCGTGACATCAACCAGCTGACCGCCGATCGCGTACTGGTGCCGCTCGAAACTCGGGTCTTCCCGTTCACCGAGTTTGTCGAAGCGCATCGCTACATGGGCGAATGCCCGTGCCGCGAAAGGGTTGCCCTGCAGGTCGAACCGGCCTGATAGCTCCAACCGCTGCCACTCGAAGAGTCCGTGCCCTCACGGACTCTTTTGCTATCTGCGCCTTGTAAATCAGACATCCGTTGACCGGTCGACGGGACAGTTCAGCAACTGAACTGGTTTTTGCTCTGGATCTGTAGCTTCTAATCAGCAACTAAGCCTTGATAATTGAATGATTACTTTCATCTCAAGGAATGAGTCATGGGCGAGTATCAAGTCGATACTTTTCAATGCGCTACACGGTCGTCTATTCAGAAAAGAACGAACTTTCCTGTTGTTGTAGAACAATCGGCTGCAACTTCTTTCTTTATTTCCTGTATCCCATGTCTGTGGGACTGCGTAGGACATTTCCTAGGACATTGCGCGCAAACGCAAATTTCCTTTAAACCCCTGAGGTTACGGCGGCTGGCGTATGCGCAGGGTCGTGGAAGCTGTGTCGCCTCGCCAATGCTGCTCTGAAAACTTAAGTGCTAGCATTCGGCACTAACGCCCTGTTTTCAATTCATTCTCCGGCCATTCCCTGCACCGCGGGTGCAGTTGTCTGCGCATTATCGAACTTATGCATATCAGGTAAATAACGATGACCAACATCCATGAGCAGGCCATGAAGTATGTCTATCAACAAGTACTGCAACGACTGCTGAGTTTTTTCTCGCGCGCGGAACGCACGGCGTTGCAGTTGCTGATTCAGCGCCTGGGAGTGGCCGCGGGTGGCATGGAGCGGATCGGTGAGTTCAAGGTATTGGCCGTCCAGAACGGATCCCGCGACAACTGCTACGCCCTGGCGCTGCTGCGCGCCGCGCAACTGACCATCGCCAGCCGTGCGCCTTCGACATTTCGTTTGCGCGTGGCCAGTCTGCGTCTCAACAGCAGCCACCCGGCGGCGCTGGAAAACGTTCATCGCAGTTACAACGCGCTGTTCCTTTATGACGACCCCAGGGTGGAAGTGCTGATGGTCGATAACCGCGAAGTGCTGGCGTTCGACCATGCGGCGCCGATTTCCCCGGCCGGTCGCGCCACCAATCGCACCAATCTGCTGATGCTCGGGCACCGCCGGGCGTGGGACGGGCTTTTTGATCTATGGGATGACTGCTATCTGGCCAGCGGGGAGTTCCACGCGCAGATCTCCCGCTGGAACCACGGGGTCGATGCCTTGATCAGTTGCGATTCCCCGCGTCAGCAGAAGCAGTACCACGAGGGCGTGAGGCGGGCGGCCATCAAGGCCGGACTGCACTTTTCCAGTCAGCATAAACCCGACAGCACTGGGCTTTTCCCGTTGCTGGACGAACTCGGCAACCAGGGCTATCAGCGCTTCTACAGCGAAGAGGGCCAGCTGCCATGGCGTCCGGTCGATCAATTCGAAACCTGTCGTCGCGCGACGGTGATCGATATCCACGACATGCTGGTCAGCAACAGGGAAGAGCGCTGGCCATTGCTCACCGAGTTTCTAGGTTTCAAGCCCGACGAACTGTCGGCGCACCTGAGCGACAACGAACACGTGGGGCTGGCGGTATCGGCGCACCTGCGAGGCCTGCAAGCCTGTTTCGTGGAAGACAGCACCTACGAGGACGGCGTCGCCGAGTTCCTGCAACGGTCCTTGGTCATGATACGTCGCAAGCACTTGCCCGAGCGTTTGTGCGAGCAGGCGGTGGAAGCGTTCGGTAATCCATTGACCCTGGCAGAGCTGCGCGCTCGGGCAGCCGCCGAGGCGCAACGCAGTCTTGGCCTGAGCGAGGCGCAAATGGTCTGTCTGGTGTTTGCACCCTTTGCCAACAAGGCGTCGCAGCTTGAACGTTTCCTGCGCCAGTGCCATCCGGGCATGCTGGTGGCCTTGCCGGATCTGCATCGGGCGATGCAGGGCTACCCGGTCGCCGACCAGATCCTGCAATGGCTGGTGGACGTCAGCGGACTGTCGATCAACTTTATCGCCAAGCTCTATCGGATGCCGCGGCTGCCCATCCCCGAGGGCAGACCGGTTGATGCCAGTGGCGACCAGGACGAGGCAGAAGGCGATGCCCCGTCGATGATGGGCGAACGGTCGGCAGGTCGCTGAGCGTGCCTGGATTGCCAGCGATCCTGATGCCGCGACCTCAGCGGCGTCGTGCCCATGGCCCGATCCCATGAAAGGGCCTCGCGAATCCGATTTCGCCTACCAGGCGGTCTACCGCTACCTGACCAGCATCATCGGGGAGAGCGCCAGCGACGGGCATGTGCGTTTGCCGTCGTTGCGCCAATTGGCCGAGCGCCTGAACGTTTCCATCTCGACCATTCAGTACGCCTATTCGTTGCTGGAGAAGGAAGGGCGGGTGTATTCGGTGGCCAAGTCCGGTTATTACGCAGTACCCGCACCGGCCATCAACATGCATTGCCAGGGCAATGATCTGCTCGAAAGCGTCTACATCAACGCCCGACGCCCCGGCATGCTGGTGCTGAGCAGCGATGAGCCGGTGCTTTTGCAATCAATTGACAGCCCGTTGCTGCTGCAGGAGCGAGAGCTGCTGCGCCAGTACCCGCGTCAGCCACAACCAAACTCGCAACCGTGTGGCGAACTGGAGTTGCGCACGGCACTCGCGGCGCGCTACACCACGTCGCCTGTGCGCTGCTGGCACGCCGATGACGTCTATATCGGCGCCGATCTGCGCGGTGTGCTGGAAATCCTGATTACCGTGATGGTCCTCAGGGACGCCACCGTGGTGATCGAATCACCTTGTGACTGGGTCATTCTGCGGCTGTTCCAGGGCGCGGGCGTGCGGGTGATCGAATGGCCGCTGCAAGCCAACGGCCGATTGCATCATGACCGGCTCAAGCATCTGCTGGAAACCGAACCGGTGCGGCTGGTCATTGTGTCCTCGGGCCTGAACATGCCGCGTGGCAGCCAGGCGCCGGATGACGACCGCCAGGCCGTCGCGCAATTGCTCGACCGCCATGACTGCTTTGTGCTGGAAAACGACTGTTACGCAGAACTCGCTTTCGAGGCCCCCAGCTTGCGCTTTCGCGATCTGCTAGCCCCGGAACGGCTGATGATCTTTTCCACTTTCGAAAAGATCATCGGCCCGGAGGCGCCCTATGGATATTTGCTGTCCCGTCATCTGAGCGGCGAATGGCAGCGGCATTTCCTGTTGCGGGCCTTTCGTCTGTCCTCGATTCGCCAGAAGGCCATCGCCCGTTTGTTCAGCAATGGCCGGATAGACCAGCATTTGCAGTCGCTGCGGCGCAGGCTCAAGGAGAGCAAGCTGCAGATGATCGAATTGCTGGGCGAGCGAATGGGCGAGGCTTTGCAGTTCGTCGAGCCGCAAGGGGGCGCAACGATCTGGTTACGATCTTCGCGTCGGGTCGATGTACGACAGGTGTTCCAGCGGCTGCTCAAGGAACACGTGGTGATCGCGCCGGGCGAGTTGTTCAGTCTCCAGGGCCTGCATACCCAGTATTTGCGCCTGAGCCATAACGTCGGCAGCGACCATGATCTGGTCACCGCGCTGGGCCTGTTGGGTGACGCCCTGCGTCTGGAGTCGATCGATTGAGCGGGCAGGCTGGCAATTTATAACAGTGGGCCTGCACTTCGCCGGGATCTATAACGTCGCGCGATGGTCAAACTGCCAGTAAACTGCGTCCAATCTCCTGAACCACTCTATCCAGAGGTTTTGCATGACACTCAGTCCTTTTGCGGGTAAACCGGCACCGGCAGAATTGTTGGTCGACATCCCGCGACTGGTTACGGCGTACTACACCGGCCAGCCTGATGCCGCCATCCCGACCCAGCGCGTGGCCTTCGGCACGTCCGGGCACCGAGGCAGCTCCTTCGACCTGAGTTTCAACGAGTGGCACGTGCTGGCGATCAGTCAGGCGATCTGCCTGTACCGCGAGGCCCAGGGTATCGATGGTCCGCTGTTCGTCGGTATCGACACCCACGCGCTGTCCACCCCGGCCGGCGCCAGTGCTCTGGAAGTGCTGGCCGCCAACGGTGTGACGGTGATGATCGCCGAAGGCGACGAGTACACGCCGACCCCGGCGGTTTCCCACGCGATCCTGTGCTACAACCGCGGCCGCACCACGGACCTGGCGGACGGCATCGTCATCACGCCCTCGCACAATCCGCCGCAGAGCGGTGGCTACAAATACAACCCTACCAACGGTGGCCCGGCCGATACCCACATCACCAAGTGGATCGAAGCCAAGGCCAACGAGCTGCTGGCCAACAAGCTGGCCGGCGTCAAGCGCATCAGCTACGAGCAGGCGCTCAAGGCCAGCACCACCCACCGTCACGACTATGTGAACACCTACGTCGCCGACCTGATCAACGTCATCGATTTCGACGCTATCCGTGACGCCAAGCTGCGTCTGGGTGTCGATCCACTGGGCGGAGCAGGGGTGCGCTACTGGTCGGCGATTGCCGAGCACTATCGCCTCGATCTGGATGTGGTGAACAAGGAAGTGGACCCGACTTTCCGCTTCATGACCGTCGACTGGGACGGTCAGATTCGCATGGACCCGTCGTCCACTCACGCCATGCAGGGCCTGATCGGCCTGAAAGAGCGCTTCGACGTGGCCTTCGCCTGCGACCCGGACCACGATCGCCACGGCATCGTGACGCCGTCCGGTGGTTTGCTTGCGCCGAACAACTACCTGGCAGTGTCCATCGACTACCTGTTCCAGAACCGTCCGCAATGGCGCGCCGATGCCGCAGTGGGCAAGACCGTGGTCAGCAGCGGCCTGATCGACCGCGTGGCCAAGCGCCTGGGTCGTCGCCTGTACGAAGTGCCGGTGGGCTTCAAGTGGTTTGCCGATGGCCTGTTCGATGGTTCCCTGGGCTTTGGCGGCGAAGAAAGCGCCGGTGCCTCGTTCCTGCGCAAGGACGGCGGCGTCTGGAGCACCGACAAGGACGGTCTGATCCCGGCCCTGTTGGCGGCTGAAATGACCGCCCGTACCGGTCGCGATCCGAGCCAGGCTTATCGCGCGCTGACCGATGAACTGGGCGAGCCGTTCTCGGTCCGCGTCGATGCCAAGGCCAATCCTGAACAGAAAGCGTTGTTGAGCAAGCTGTCGCCGGCTCAGGTCACCTCGACTGAATTGGCGGGCGAAGCGATCCAGAGCATCCTCAGCCACGCACCGGGCAACGAACAGGCTATCGGCGGTCTGAAAGTCATGACCGAAAACGGCTGGTTCGCGGCACGCCCGTCGGGCACCGAGGATATCTACAAGATCTATGCGGAAAGCTTTGTCAGCGATGAGCACCTCAAGCAACTGGTCGCTGAAGCGCAGACCCTGGTGGACGGCGCAATCTCCACCAAGTAACGCAACCCCCTGTAGGAGCGAATTCATTCGCGATGGTCGTCAACGATGACGCGGGCATCCAGACAGCCCGCGTCATCGTTGGCGACCATTCGCGGGCAAGCCTCGCTCCCACAAGGTTTGGTGGTGTAATGCAAAAAGGGGCGACCTCCATGGTCGCCCCTTTTTCTATCAGGCCAGATCCACCAGCACGATTTCGCTGTCCTCGAGCGCCGTCACTCGCAACACGTCTTCTTCCTCCACCGCAACACCGTCTCGAGCTTGTGCACGTAAGCCATTGACTACTATCACACCAGTCGCCGGAACCAGGTACGCACGACGGCCGCTGTCCAGACGATACTCAGCGCTTTCACCCGCCTTGAGGTTCGCCGCCACCAACCGCGCATCGGCGCGGATGCGCAGGCTTTGATCATCACCCGCCTTGCCGCTGGCCAGGGTCACGAAACCTTCGCGTCCGTCTTTCGGGAAGGGTTTGGCGCCCCAGGACGGTGCCAGGCCGGATTCATTGGGGATGATCCAGATCTGGAAGATCTTGGTCGGAGTCGCTTCCAGGTTGTATTCGCTGTGGGCGATACCGGTCCCGGCGCTCATGACTTGAACGTCACCGGCTTCGGTGCGGCCCTTGTTGCCTAGGTTGTCCTGGTGGCTGATCGCGCCTTCACGCACATAGGTGATGATTTCCATGTCCCGGTGCGGGTGCTGCGGGAAACCGGTGCCGGGGGCGATCACGTCATCGTTCCAGACCCGCAGGTTGCCCCAGTTCATGCGCTTGGGGTCGTAGTACTCGGCGAACGAAAAGTGGTGATGGGCATTCAGCCAGCCATGGTCGGCACCACCGAGGGAATTGAAAGGTCTGAGTTCAAGCATGATCGTCTCCAGTAAAGGTTCGTCATGGTGGGCAGAGAAGGGTGCAGAGCGCCTGAGCCACGAAGAGACCGTTGGTTGATGACGGGCATCATCCGTCAGGCAAGGATCGATAAAAAGCGTAAAAAATGCCTCATAACAATCGAGTATCTTGATATAAAAACACCTCGAAACATTCTCATTCGGCATTCAGTTCATCGCTTAACCCAATGAGTCATAAGCATTTCACTAGAACTCAACGGCAAATGCAGACACCATAGCCCGCAACAGCCTCACACCCTGGAGCCTTTTCGCGTGTCGCAACACACCCCCGATCTCCCTCCCGAACTTCTTCCTCTGGCCGAGATGTCGCTGTTCAAGCGCCTGGCCGCCCGGTTCTTTGGTCACGGCCTGACACGCCTGCGCGCGCAACACCGCGCGTCCTGGCTGCACGGTCAGGCGGACGGCTTTCGCAGTGGACACACCGCCGGGGTCGAGTATGGCTATAAGGAAGGCCGGCTCGAAGGTCTGGAAGAGGGCCGGCAGGTCCTGCTGATTCGCGACTCGCGCTCGACCGAGCATCGGCCACCGAACATCGACGATCACCTGTTCGATGACTGGCGCCTGCCGCTGACGGCCGAGCTGAAAAAGCGCATGAAGGCCGACGTCGCGCGTCTATTGCCCGCCCACGCGCAACCGAGCGCCGCGCAGTGGAAGATGATCTTCAGCGATACCCCCTCGACTTCGGTGATCGCCGGTGCGGGCGCGGGCAAGTCGACGACGCTGGTGCTGCGCATTGTGTTGCTGAGCCATTACCTGGGCTTCGAATTGAGCTCGATGACAGTGGTGACCTTCACCCGCGAATCGCGCAAAGACTTCATCAATAAGCTGATCGAACTGTTTGCCCTGTGGGGACGCACCCTTGGCTTCAAGGAAGCGCGGGATCTGGTGCGCACCTTCCACTCGCGGATTCTGCCAATGGTCCGCAGCCTGCCGGGCTTCGAGCGCCTGCAAGCCTTCGAAAACCTCAGCCTGCGTTCGCAAGGCGGTGATGAGGAGATCGACAGCAATCCGTTCGACCTGCGCATCAACGATGCCCAGCGTCAGCAACTCAACGCCTGCTATCACGCCCTGCATACCCGCGATGAACGTTTCCGCGAGCTGATCCAGCCACTGTCGCGCCACGCCCTGCAACTCAAGGAGCTGGAGCGCGATCACCCGGATGTGCAGAAACGCGTGGCGGTCACCGAGCTGGCGGCCAAGCGCGACGAAGAGTTGTGCGATCTGGTCGAGGATCTGTGGGTACGCGCCGGCGCCTGGCCAATCAAAGGTATAAAGCCCAATCGTCAGGTCTTCGATATCAATGGCGCGAAATTCCATAGCCACGGCT
The DNA here is from genome assembly GCF_054070595.1 of Pseudomonas sp. SDO55104_S430. Taxonomy (NCBI): domain Bacteria; kingdom Pseudomonadati; phylum Pseudomonadota; class Gammaproteobacteria; order Pseudomonadales; family Pseudomonadaceae; genus Pseudomonas; species Pseudomonas sp. SDO55104_S430. Next base: position 30,011 of record NZ_JBSVXG010000026.1, read on the forward strand.
ACATTCCATCGCTGGATGCCTGGGTGGTACTGGGCTTCGATCCCCGGGAAAACCCGCAGGTCAGCCGCCCCAACGCCAAGCTGACGGTGCGCGCGGAATGGGCAGTAAAGCGCACCCTGTTTCAAGCTTTTTGTCGTAAGCCATTGATTTGGCTGGATAGCTACGAATCATCGAAACGTGTACTGGCCTCGCTGGCCGGTGACGCCAGCGCCGGGCCGGGCTTCGATTACAAGGTCAAGGGCGAGCTGGCTTCGGCGCCATTGCTGGACTGTTTTGTCGCCGCCGCCGGCTTTATCGAGAACCTGGGGCTGGATGTGCCGGACGCCGTCAGCCAGATGAGCTTCGGCAAAGACGATCCGGACCGGTTTTTCTTCGAGGCCCTTAGCCTGTTCTGGCGGGCGCTGGAAGATCATCTGCTGGACCAGAAACCGCCGATCATGACCTACAACCGCATGTTCGCGCTGTTCAGCGAGCATTCGCCGGAGAACCTCAAGCTGCTCGGCGATGACTTGCTGCGGCCGATGTCGCACCTGATGATCGACGAATTTCAGGACGTCTCGCCGCAGATCGTCTCGTGGATTCGCGCCAGTCTGGCCGAGATCCGCAGTCGCGGTCCGGCCATGCACGTGGGGCGCGGCGCCCAGCGTTCGTCGCTGCTGTGCGTCGGCGATGACTGGCAGTCGATCTACGGCTGGCGCGGCAGTTCGCCGAGTTACTTCATGGAATTCAACAAGACGTTTTCCTCGCCGAGCACCACCAAGGTCATGCTCAGCGACAACTACCGCAGCCATCAGCACATCATCGACGCGGCCGAACACATCGTGCGCGCAGCGCCCGCGATTGCCGGCAAGAAGGCCAAGGCCTGCGGCGAGCTCAAGGATCTGCTGCCGGTCAATGTCCTCGATCGCGATGACCAGGGCATGGCCAAGCAACTGATCGAGCACTATAGAAAGGGCGATTCGATCTTGATGCTCTATCGAAAAAGCAGCGATAAGTCATTGATTGAAGAGCATATTCAGTCTGTAGTTAATGTTGATTCTAGCTTGCCTCATGAGGCACGCCGCTTGAAACAACTGACCTATCACAGCGCCAAGGGCCTGCAAGCCGACGCGGTATTCCTGCTGGGCGACTGTCAGCACCTGACCAGTTCGCCCTACAAGAACCAGGTGTACCGCATGGCGGGCCTGGGCAAGGCCGGCGACAACGAAGCCTACGACAATGCGCAGAAAGACGAGATCCTGCGTCTGGCGTATGTGGGCATCACTCGGGCGGTGAGTCATTGCTACTGGTACGTCGACGGGCAGGACACCCAGGCTGCGAATCTACCGAAGGCATCCGACCGAATCGGCAAGGGCAAGCCGTTTTTCACCGATCACCGGCGCGAGGCATAAACGATCCCCCACAAAAAAGCCCACATAATGTGGGCTTTTTTACAGTCTCAAACGACCCTCAGGCATAACTCCTCAAGGCCACCGGTGGAATGAAAGCTTCCAGCTCATCTTCCACCGCTTCGATTATTCGTTCGACATCCGCGGCATTCATCACCGTCGCGCAAGGAATACCGGCAATGGCGATCATGGTCTCGCCACTGGCACGATCAAACAGACGGGCAATCATGCTGCCCGGCGCATCCATGCTCGCCTCGAAACCCATGGGATGAAAATGCCAGCGCATCAGCTGGCAGGCATTTGGAAAAGTGACCTTGCTGAAACCTCTATTCATGTGTTGCCCGCCTTCTTCATCGAGCGCTTCCTTTAGCTCACGTTAGGAGGGAAGAGCCTTCATTGGCTCAACCAGTGACAGACCTTAAAAGTAGCATTGGCATGTGAAAAGAATGTGTTTTTTTCAGGCCGTTTGGCGATTGCATCTCATTTTTTATGCGGGGCGAGGCGCGCAAACGTTTTACGCACGACCAAGCCTGCGGTGTGGCGATTGAATCAGCCGTGGAAGTTGGGCAAGCTCGGCTTTTTTTCATCGAGACCTTTATGCACGCCGAGGATGATGGCCCGCAGCAAACCCAGGCCACGGCCGAGACGGTCATGCGTTATCACTTGCGCTGGAAACACCGGGATCTGGACGGCGTGATGGCGCTTTATCACCCGGATGTTCAATACAACGACTTTTTCCAGAACCGTGTGATGGGCCTGGACGAATTGCGCGAATACGTACGCAGCAGCATGCCTCGCGATCCCGATGAAGCACTGGAACACTCGGACCGCATTCGCCTGGACGGCAACACCGCGTTCATCCAGTACCGCATCACCCTGCGTGGCGGCGAAGGTCTGGTGTCGTTTCGTGCCAGCGAAGCGATCACCGTGCGCGACGGCTTGATCTGGCGGGTCAACGAATACGCCTCGCTGGTCCACGAGCAGGCCACGCGCAAGCACTCGACAGCCCAGCGCCCGGCCGTCAGTCGACTTGGCCTGTCGCCCCGGCAATTGAGTTTCATGGCCGATGACCTGCAGCAATATTTCCAGCGCCAGCAACCTTATCTCGACCCTGAGCTGGATTTGCAGCGGGTGGCGAAGGAGTGCGGGTACAGCCGCAATCAGATCTCCTATCTGCTCAATCAGGTGCTTGGCCAGAGCTTCTACCGCTACGTCAACCAGGCCCGCCTGCAGCACTTGCTGGCGACGCTGGATCAGGCCACGCCACCGCTGCGTATCGACGAACTGGCGTTTGCCGCCGGCTTCAACTCGCTTTCCGCGTTCTATAGCTGTTTCCGTCAGCACACCGGTCAGTCGCCCAAGGCTTACGTGAAGCAAATTTCTCTGCGTGCACGCGCGCAAGACATTTCCTGAGATCACCCACTAGGATCGACGCCATCGAAGTTTTGAGTGGCGGGATCCGGCATGACAGCGTGGCGCAAAATCAGTTTATGGATGGACCAGCTCGACGAGCCGCTACAGGCGCGTTCTTCGCTGGAGCGGGACCTGGATGTCGACGTGGCGATCATCGGCGCCGGGTATACCGGGCTCTGGACCGCTTATTACCTCAAGCGCCATGCCCCTGAGCTGAACATCGCCATCGTCGAGGCGCAAACCGCGGGTTTTGGCGCTTCGGGGCGCAACGGCGGCTGGTTGATGGGGAACATGCTAGGCGAGGATCGGCTGCTTGCGGCTTTGTCTCCCAAACAACGCCGCTCCTCTTACGATTTGCTGCACGGCATTCCCGATGAAGTGGCGATTGTCCTCGAACGCGAAGGGATCGACTGCGATTACCGTAAGGGCGGGGCGCTGTATTGTGCGGCTCGCTACCCGGAGCAGGAAGCGAGCCTGCGTCAGTATCTGGCGAAGCTGTATTCCCAGGGACTTAACGAAAGCGATTACCGCTGGCTGAGCCCTGAGCAGCTGTCGCAGCAGATCCGTGTCGCCAAACCCTACGGCGGCATCTTCGCGCCCCATGTCGCCACCGTGCATCCTGCCAAACTGGCGCGCGGCCTGGCTCGGGCGGTCGAGCGTCTTGGCGTGACGATCTACGAGAACAGCCCGGTGACCCAATGGCAATCCGGCAGCCTGCGCACCGCCAAAGCCTCGGTGCGTAGCCGCTGGGTGGTGCCGGCGGTGGAAGGCTATTCGGTGACCTTGCCGCCGCTGGGACGTTACCAGTTGCCGGTGCAAAGCCTGATCGTCGCTACCGAGCCGCTGTCCAACGCCACCTGGGACGAGATCGGCCTGAGCCAAGGGCAAGCCTTCAGCGAAAGCAGTCGTCAGGTCACCTATGGCCAGCGCACCGCGGACAACCGGCTGATCTTCGGCGCTCGGGGCGGCTATCAGTTCGCCGGGCGGTTGCGCCATGACTTCGACCTGACCAGCAGCGAAATCGAACTGCGCCGCTATCTGTTCGGCGAGCTGTTCCCGCAGCTCAAGAACGCGCAGATCACCCACGGCTGGGGCGGCAACCTGGGCATGTCCCGGCGTTTCAAGCCGCACATGCTGTGCGACCGTGCCAGCGGTATTGCCTTGTCCGGCGGTTATGGCGGGGAAGGCGTTGGCGCCAGCGCCCTGGGTGGCCGGACCCTGGCCGACCTGATCCTCGAGCGCGATACCGAGCTGGTGCGCCAGCCCTGGGTCCTGCCGCAGCGGGGCCTGGATGCGCTCAAGGCCTGGGAGCCCGAACCCTGCCGCTGGCTCGGCTACAACGCGATCATTCGCAGCTTCGTCCATGAAGACCAGACCCTGGCCAATCCGGCCACCGCGCCCTGGCGGCGCAAGCTTGCCAGCGGGGTTGCCGGGTTCATGGAAGGTTTCATGCGTTAAACGCTTTTTCACAGACAGGTATTCCCATGAGCATCACCCAATTCAAGAACACCGCGACCCTCGAGCTGGAAGAGTCCAACCCGGTCGCCGTCCCTTTGGGCACCCCCGTGGCGGTGGCGTCGACCACCAGCGTGGAGCGCGACGACGGCGTCGAAACCGGCGTCTGGGAATGCACCCCGGGACGCTGGCGGCGGCAGATCGTCGCCCAGGAGTTCTGCCACTTCATCCAGGGGCGCTGCACCTTCACCCCGGACGGCGGCGAACCCCTGCACATCGAAGCCGGCGATGCACTGATGTTGCCGGCCAACAGCCTCGGAATCTGGGATATCCAGGAAACCGTGCGCAAGACCTACGTTTTGATTTTCTAAACGCTGATCCCTTTGATTGCCTGCCAACAAAAACAAACCCATACAGGAATCGATTCATGCTGCGACAGACACTGATATTTGCCCCGTTGATGCTTGTTGCGTCCATCAGCCAGGCGGCGGAAACCGTCAAGATCTATAACTGGTCGGATTACATCGCCCCGGACACCACCAAGGATTTCCAGAAAGAAACCGGCATCGGCTTCACCTACGACGTCTACGACAGCAACGAAACCCTCGACGGCAAATTGATGACCGGCAAATCCGGTTACGACGTGGTTTTCCCGTCCAACCACTTCATGGCCCGGCAGATCGAGGGCAAGGCGCTCAAGACCCTGGACAAGAGCCAGTTGCCGAACTGGAAGAATCTAAACCCGGTGCTGCTCAAGGCGTTGCAGGGCAACGATCCGGGCAACGAGCACGGTTTCCCGTATCTGTGGGGCAGTACCGGCATCGGCTACAACATTGCCAAGGTCAAGGCGGTGCTGGGCGACAACGCGCCGGTGGATTCGTGGGATCTGATTTTCAAGCCGGAAAACATGGAGAAGTTGCAGAAGTGTGGGGTGGCGATTCTCGATAACGGACCGGAGTTGCTGCCGGCGGCGCTGAATTACCTGGGGTTGCCGCATCACAGCAAGAACCCGGAAGACTACAAAAAGGCTGAGGCCTTGCTGCTCAAAGTCCGACCTTACGTCAGCTACTTCCATTCATCCAAGTACACCAGCGACCTGGCCAACGGCGATATCTGCGTGGCGGTCGGCTTCTCCGGCGACATCCTGCAAGCGGAAAACCGCGCCAAGGAAGCGAAGAACGGCATCGACATCGGTTATTCGATACCCAAGGAAGGCGCCGCGATCTGGTTCGACATGGTCGCCATGCCCGTCGACGCCCCGGACGAAAAGGCCGGTTACGCCTTCATGAACTACCTGCTGCGCCCGGACGTCATGGCCGGCATCAGCAACTACGTGCACTACGCCAACGGCAACGAACAGGCCGACACCCTGATCGACCCGGCCATCAAGAACGACACCAAGGTCTACCCGAGCCCGGACATGATGGGGAAATTGTTTGCGCTGGAAGCGATGCCGTTGAATATCGATCGGGTTCGGACGCGGGTCTGGAACAAGATTCGGACGGGTAGTTGAGCCGTTACATCACTATTGGATGTGCCGGCCTATTCGCGGGCGAGCCTTGCTCCTACAGGTCCTGAGGCTGACCACAAAATCTGTGATCAACCCAGAACCCTGTGGGAGCGGGCTTGCCCGCGAATGCGTCAGAGGGTCCAACATCAATGTTGGATGTGCCGGCCTCTTCGCGGGCAAGCCCGCTCCCACAGGTCCTGAGGCTGACCAGCAACAATCACCGGCACATCAATCTTCTTCACGCACCGTCGCCACTTCATCCGCCCGCACTTTGACTTTCGCTCCGGAAATGTCTTCGAACTCGTAGAAGCCATCTTTGGTCTCGGTTTTCGGCATGTCCTTGGTCAGGTATTGCGTGCCGTTTTGCAGGGTTACCACGGTGGGGGTGGAGCAGCCTGCCAGTGCCAGCAGGGCGGCAGCCGCCAACGGTAGAACCAACGTCTTGATGTTCATAACCACCTCTCATATTCGAAAAAAACGCAGCGACCGTCGCGTTTGACAGCACCTCTATCGCGGTTGGTGCCGTGGAGGGGCGGAAAGTTCGGCCTCTTAAGAAAAATGATTGATAGCGATCCGCCCATCTTTTTCCGATTGCGCCATGCAGGGTGTTGCTGGTATCTGTACGCATAACCAGTATTCGCTCGCCATGGCTCCCTTTCCCGTGACCGCAAATCCCCTCGAAGACCCGTTCTATTACTTGAACAACTTCATGCAAGTGCTTGATTGGCTTGAACAACGCTACGGCGATGTGCTGGCCGAAGAAGAGCAGCGCTTCATCTCTGACTTCAATCAACTAAATCGCGAATCCCGAGCGCTGTTGGTCAGGATGGTCATGCGCAAGGGCATTCATTTCAGGGCGAGCAAGCTGCAATACGTCGAAATCGGCGACACCCTCGAAGCGGTGGAACCATTGGTGGCGCTGGGATGGATCGACGAACAACGGCCACTGCCCATCGAGGCGCTGTGCGAGCTGTTGCTCAAGGCCGAAATCCTGCAATGTCTGGGCCACGCCATTGACCAGCCGAAGGCCAAGAAAACCGACTGGCTTCCCGTCCTGAGCGAGCGCTTTCCCGAGGCGCTGAGCTTTCAGGCGTGGTGTCCAGCCCTGAACGAGCGTCTGTTCAGCGTGACCATCATGGATCTGTGCGACCGGCTGCGTTTCATGTTCTTCGGCAATCTGTACCAGGACTGGTCCGAATTCGTTCTGGCGGACCTCGGCATCTTCACCTACGAAAAAGTCGAGTTCTGCGTCGACTCCCGAGGTTTCCGCAACCGCGAAGACGTGGATGCCGGTATGTTCCTGCACTTGTGCCAGCAAGCATTCATAGACGGCGAGGAAATCGAAGACATCGTCGAGCGTATCGGCGGCCTGCCCCTCGGCAACCCCTGGCTGCAAAGACGCCGGGACAAACTGCTGTTCCAGATGGCCCAACACTGCGAACGCATCGCCGATTTCGCAACGGCCCTGACACTCTATCGCCAATCTGCCTACCCCGGCGCCCGGGTGCGCCTGATCCGCGTGCTGGAGCGATGCGCCGAATACGAACTGGCCCTGGAATTGGCCACCCAAGTCCAGCAATCCACCCCAAGCGCCGCCGAGCAGCAACAACTGCTGCGTATGCTGCCCAGGTTGCGTCGCAAACTCGGTGGACCCGCGGTCAAACGCGCAGCACAACGGCAGATGGAGCGTCTGGACCTGCTGTTGCCCAGAATCGATCCCGACCTGTCCGTGGAGTACTACGTCCAGGCACACCTGGCAGAAGATTCGGCGCCGGTGCACTACGTCGAGAACAGTCTGATTAATTCGCTGTTCGGCCTGCTGTGCTGGCCGGCGATTTTCGCGCCGCTGCCCGGGGCGTTTTTCCACCCGTTCCAACGCGGCCCGGTGGACCTGCTCAACGAAGACTTCCAGGAAAGGCGAGCGCAGCTGTTCCAGGCTTGCCTTGAGCAACTGGACGACGGTCGATACCTGCACACCATTCGCCAGTGCTACACGGAAAAATGGGGCGTGCAGTCGCCTTTCGTGTTCTGGGGCGCGCTGGACGAGGCCTTGCTGGAGCAGGCCCTGGACTGCCTGCCACCCGAACACCTCAAACACTGGTTCAACCGCCTGTTGCTGGACATCAAGGCCAATCGCGCCGGAATGCCGGACCTGATCCAGTTCTGGCCGCAGCAGAAAACCTACCGCATGATCGAAGTCAAAGGCCCGGGCGATCGCCTGCAGGACAACCAGTTGCGCTGGCTGGAGTTTTGTCATGAACACGGCATGCCGATCGCCGTGTGTTACGTGCAGTGGGCGGAGCAGGGCGCTTGAGCTACAGCATCGCGGTACGTGCGCTGTGTGAGTTCACCGCCAAGGTGGGCGATCTCGACCTGCGTTTCACCCCGTCACCCACAGCGCTGGAAGGCATCGTCGGGCATCGTACGGTGGCCTCCCGGCGCAGCGAGGACTATCAAAGCGAGGTCGCCCTTGAAGGTCGGTTTCAAAGCCTGACCGTCAAAGGCCGGGCCGATGGCTACGACCCGGCGCGAAACTGCCTGGAAGAAGTCAAAACCTACCGTGGCGACCTGAGCAAGCAACCGGCCAATCACCGGCAACTGCACTGGGCCCAGGCGAAGATCTACGGCTGGTTGATGTGCCGCAAGTTGCAGTTGGAGCAGATCAACCTGGCGCTGGTGTACTTCGACATCGTCAGCGAAAAGGAAACCTGCCTGGTCGAAAGCTTCAGCGCCACACAGTTGCAGGAGTTCTTCGAAAAGCATTGCACCCGTTTCCTGCACTGGGCCGAGCAGGAAATGGCCCATCGCCAGGCGCGCAACTTCGGGGCGCAACAGCTTGCATTTCCCCACAGCGGATTTCGGCCGGGGCAACGACATCTGGCCGAGTCGGTGTTCAAGGCCGTCAGCACCGGCCGCTGCCTGATGGCCCAGGCGCCGACGGGGATCGGCAAGACCCTGGGCACGTTGTTCCCGATGCTCAAGGCGCTCGCGCCGCAGCAACTGGACAAGGTGTTCTTCCTCACGGCGAAAACCCCCGGACGCAAACTGGCGCTGGATGCGGCGCAGGTCATTCTCGACAGTGCCAACGCTCCGCCCCTGCGGGTACTGGAGATGATTGCCCGGGACAAGGCCTGCGAACACCCGGACAAAGCCTGCCACGGCGAGTCCTGCCCCCTGGCCCAGGCCTTTTACGACCGTTTGCCGGCCGCACGACAGGCCGCCAGCGAACTGAAGCTGCTGGACCAGGGCGCTTTGCGCCAGGTCGCCCTGGAGCACGCTGTATGCCCGTACTACCTGAGCCAGGAAATGGCCCGCTGGGCCGACGTGGTGGTTGCCGATTACAACTACTACTTCGACTTCAGCGCCTTGCTGTTCGGACTGGCCCAGGCCAATCAATGGAAGGTCGCGGTACTGGCAGACGAGGCCCACAACCTGGTGGAGCGCGGCCGGCAGATGTACAGCGCCAGTCTCGACCAGTTCACTCTCAACACCGTACGCAAAACCGCGCCCGAACCTCTGAAAAAGTCCTTCCAGCGGGTCAATCGCGAATGGAACGCCTTGCATGACCCGCAGCCGATTGCCTATCAGGCCTACGACAAGGCGCCGGAGAAACTGCTGCAGGCGTTGTCTTCCTGTACGGGCAGCATCGGCGAATACCTGAACGACCACCCGCAAGGCCTGGACAGCGCACTGCAGAGCTTCTACTTCGACATGCTGCAGTTCTGCCGGGTGGCCGAGCTGTTCGATGAGCAGTTCCTGTTCGACATCACCAAGCGCGACCTCGACCGCAAGAAACCGCTGTCGAATCTGTGCCTGCGCAACGTGGTGCCCGCCGGCTTCATCGGGCCACGCTTGACTGCGGCGCGCAGCACCGTGCTGTTCTCCGCGACCCTGAGCCCGCGCCGCTATTACGCCGATCTGCTGGGTACACCCGGCAACACGGTGTGCATCGACGTCGAATCGCCGTTTCATGCCGACCAACTTCAGGTGCACATCGCCAGCCAGATCTCGACCCGGTTCACCCATCGACAGGCGTCCCTTGCGCCTATTGTCGAGCTGATGGCCCAGCAGTACCAAACCCGCCCCGGCAACTACCTGGCGTTCTTCAGCAGCTTCGATTACTTGCAGCAGGTCTCGCAGTTACTGGCCGAACGGCACCCGCAGATCAAAACCTGGTCACAATCGCGAGGCATGGCTGAAGCGCAGCGCCAGCAGTTCCTCGATCAGTTCACCGAGGGCGGCGAGGGCATCGGTTTTGCGGTGCTGGGCGGGGCGTTCGGCGAGGGCATCGACTTGCCCGGTGCGCGGCTGATCGGCGCGTTCATCGCGACCCTGGGGCTGGCGCAGTTGAACCCGGTCAACGAGCAGATCAAACAGCGCATGGCGGCGATCTTCGGCGCCGGCTACGACTACACCTACCTGTACCCCGGCCTGCAAAAAGTCGTGCAGGCGGCCGGCCGGGTGATCCGCACTCAGCAGGACAAAGGCGTGGTGATGCTGATCGATGACCGATTTGCCGAGTCACGGATTCGGCAGTTGCTGCCCAGCTGGTGGTCCATCGGCGATACCGCGGTGCAGGGCGCCTAAATTCAGGCTGTCCAAATCGGAGGATTGCCGCATACTTCCAAGAAATATTCTGACGCGAGTACTCAATGAGCGAGGATCGGAGCAAAGGAATCGCAAGCGAGGACATGCGCTTTCGGCTGCTGGTCGATGCGGTCGTCGATTATGCGATCTACATGATCGATCCCGACGGCATCATCATCAGCTGGAACGCCGGCGCCAGGCGCTTCAAGGGGTATGAAGAAGCCGAGATCCTCGGCCAGCATTTCTCGCGTTTCTACACCGACGCCGACCGGCGTGCCGGCTTGCCGCAACGGGCGCTGGACACGGCGCTGCGCGAAGGACGGTTCGAAGGCGAAGGCTGGCGGGTGCGCAAGGACGGTACGCATTTCTGGTCCAGCGTGGTCATCGATCCGATTCGCGATCCGTCGGGCACGTTGCTGGGCTACGCCAAGATCACCCGCGACCTCACCGACCGCAAGATGGCCGAGGAAACCCTCAAGCAAAGCGAGCAGCAGTTCCGCCTGCTGGTGCAGAGCGTCACCGACTACGCCATCTACATGCTGACCCCGGACGGCTACGTGTCCAACTGGAATCCGGGGGCTCAGCGCATCAAGGGCTACCGACCTGAAGAAGTCATCGGCCAGCACTTTTCCATGTTCTATACCGCTGAGGACCGTGAGGCCAACGAGCCGTGTCGGACCCTGGACATCGCCCGGCGCGAAGGGCGCTTCGAAAATCGCGGTTGGCGCCAACGCAAGGATGGCACGCGGTTTCTGGCCCATGTGGTGGTAGACCCGATCTGGGGCGACACCGGCACCTTGCTGGGTTTCGCCAAGATCACCCGTGATGTCACCGAGGCGGCCCAGGCCCAGCAAACCCTTGAGAAAACCCGGGAAGCGCTGTTCCAGGCGCAGAAGATGCAGGCCATCGGTCAGCTCAGCGGCGGCATTGCCCACGACTTCAACAATTTGCTGACGGTGATCCTCGGTAATCTGGAAATCGTCCGCAAGCGCGTGGGCGACGATCCGCGCCTGACCCGCTTGATCGATAACGCCACCCAGGGCGCCCAGCGTGGCGTGTCTCTGACCCAGCGCATGCTGGCCTTCGCCCGCCGTCAGGAGCTCAAGGCAGAACCTGTCGATATCCCCGCACTGGTGCAGGGCATCACGGGTCTGCTGCGCAGTTCGCTCGGGCCTTCGGTCAGAATCGAAACCAATTTCTCTCCTGAACCTGAGCCGGTACTGGCCGACCTCAACCAGCTGGAGCTGGCGGTGCTCAATCTCGCGACCAACGCCCGGGACGCCATGCCCAATGGCGGCAAGATCGTAATGGGCACCAGCACCGAGGTCATTCTCGATCAACCCCACTCGACCCTGGCACCCGGGCGATACGTGTGCCTGTCCATCAGCGACACCGGCGAAGGCATGGACGAGGTGACGCTCGCCTCGGCGATGGACCCATTCTTCACCACCAAAGGTGTCGGCAAAGGCACGGGCCTGGGACTGTCGATGGTCCACGGTTTCATCGAGCAGATGGGTGGACGTTTCCTGCTCAAAAGCGAAAAAGGCATCGGTACCACCGCAGAACTCTGGTTGCCGGTCGCTCAGGCGGGATCGTTGGCCGAGGCCGCGAATACCGTGCCTGCCGCCCCCGAGGTGCCACGTTTGAATGTGCTGGTGGTCGATGACGACAGTCTGGTGCTGACCAGTACCTGTCTGCTGCTTGAGGACTTGGGGCATCGGGTCAGCTTTGCCGATTCCGGTGCACAGGCGCTGCGCTTGCTGGAGAGTGAGCAGCATTTCGATCTGGTCATCACCGACATGGCCATGCCGCAGATGAATGGCGCACAACTGGCCCAGGCGATCCGCATTCTGATGCCCGACTTGCCGATCATCCTCGCCACCGGCTTTGCCGAGAGCATTGATGGCTTCGCCGCCGGCCTGCCACGCTTGTCCAAACCCTTCACCCAAAACAGTCTGGTGGAAATCATCGCCGCGGCGCTGAAGTGAGCCGGCGTTCGCGCTGCTCGTAGCGTGCAAGCATCGGTTGGGTGCTGATGCCGTGCAGCAGAATGCTCAGCGCCACCACCGACAGGGTCAGGTCGGTGCACAGGCTGGCGACCGTTGCCGGCAGGTCGTGATTCAGGGCGTAGAACAGGTAGTAGAAGCTGCCGATCCCGCGAATCCCGAACCAGCCGATCAGCAGTCGTTGCCGGGTGTTGAGCAGGCTGCCCCAAGGCACCAGCCCGACGCTCAAGGGGCGAATCACGCAGAACAGCACCAGGGCAATCGCCAGCGCGCGCCAGTCCCAGTGGCCGACCAGCACCACGCCGAGCAGGGTCACCAGAAATACCTCCATGGCCCGTTCCACCAGCCCGCCGAACGCCAACATGTCGCCGATCATGATGCCGGCGGCCACCTGCGTGTCGTCCAGATGCTCCACGTCGCCGTGCAGCGCCTCGTGGGGTTCGACGTCCTGGTGGCCGACCACGGCTTTGACCAGATGCTCCGCCGGCGGCTGCAAATGCCCGGCGGAGTTGACCTCTGCAGCCCGCAACCCCAAGCCGGCGGCGAACACCGAGAGAAAGCCGTAACCGTGTACCGCTTCGGCGGCGACATAGGCCAGGGCAATCAGAGCGAAGGTCAGGTAATCGTTGGGCGACAGAGTGCTGTCGGCATTGCGGATACGCATCGACAGAGTCAGGCGACCAATCCCGCGCCCCATGCAGTAGCCGATCAGCAGGCCGGCCGGCACTGCCCACAGCAGCCTCTTCAAGGCCCAATCATCGAGCCAGGCGCTGGAAGCACCTTCAGGTTGTTGCAGGAACAACAAACCAAGAATGACGAAGGGAAAGGCAATGCCATCGTTCAGGCCGGCTTCGCCCGAAAGGCCGAAACGCACCGGGTCGTCATCCTGGGCATCGTTGACCTGCACCAGCGATGCAAGCACCGGGTCAGTGGGCGCCAGAATCGCGCCTATGAGCAAGGACGATCCCCACGCCAGATCGAAGGCGAAGTGCAGCAACAGGCAGACACCCGCAATGGTCAGCACCATCACCGGCCCGGCAAGGCCGTAGGCTACGCGCCATTTGCGCTTGTTGAGTGGCAGGCGCAGCTTCAGCCCGCAGACGAACAACGAAAACAGCACCGCGACTTCCGTCAGGTGCTCCATCCAGAACGACGCATCCTTGATGTCCAGCCTGAGCCAGCCCATGCCTGCAGGCCCAATGGCCATGCCGAGCAACAGGCACACGGCCGAGGTGGTCACCGGCATCCAGCGCAAATACGAAGACGTCAGCGCCAGCGCCAGCAACACGGCGCCCAACACCGACACCCAGGCAACGAAGCTCATGGCCTCGGGTCGTCAGCCAACGGTGGCACGCAGGTATTCAGGACTCAGCACGTTGAACCAGATCAGGATCATCTCCACCAGAACGGTGACCAGCACCAGCAGCGCGACACCCCAGACGCAGGCCGCATTGAGCAGGCCTTGCTCCTTGCGCTCGTGCATGAAGGTCGGCAACCCGACAAACAGCAGGAACGTCGAATAGACCGAGGCAGCGCCCAGCACCAGAATCGCCAGCCAGCGGCTCGGGTACAGACCGGCCAGGCCTGCGACGAAGAACGGCGTGACGGTGTAGGCGGCAAAGCCGATGCACTGGTTGAGGGTCGGTCTGGCGTCAAAGGTGCGGGACATCCAACGGATGAAACCGCCGATGACGGCAACGCCGACCATGATGCTGACGTACAGCAGCACACTGAGTTGCAGGGCGCTGGCGGCACTGAGCTTGACGGTTTCGTTTTCCGCCAGGCTCCAGCCCACATAGGTGGTGCCGATGAACAGGCATACCGGTGGAATCAAGGCCAACAGCAGCAGATGCGCCAGGTAGTGGCGCGGATGGGCTTCCTCTTCCTTGCGAATATCCGTCCAGGCGAAGTTGGGTTGGGTGAACAGCTTGACGATAGGTGCGGACATGGCGACCTCCATTGATCGACAGGCCCGCCATGGGAGGGCCCTTATCGTGTTGAGCGACGCGGCAATACCGGGGTTCCATCTTTTGGCCCAAGTGTCTAGGCCCAAGTGTCTAAAAAATGGGTTTGCCGCCTGTCACACCAAAGCGCTGGCCGGTGATGTAACTGCCTTCGTCCGAGGCCAGCAGCACATAGATCGGCGCCACTTCTACCGGCTGGCCCGGACGGCCGAGCGGGGTGTTGCCGCCGAAGTTCTGAATCGTTTCTTCCTTCATGGTCGATACGATCAGCGGCGTCCAGATCGGCCCCGGTGCCACGCTGTTCACCCTGATGTTCTTCGGCCCCAGCATCTGCGCCAGGCCTGCGGTGAAGTTGGCGATTGCGCCCTTGGTGGTGGCGTAGGCGAGCAGGGTGGGGTTGGGCATGTCCGAGTTGACGGAACTGGTGTTGATGATCGAACTGCCGGGTTTCATGTGCTTCAGCGCGGCTTGGCATATTCGGAAAATCGCGGTGATGTTGACGTCGAAGGTCATCACCCACTCTTCGTCGGAGATGTCTTCGAGGGTTTCGTGAGTCATCTGGAACGCGGCGTTGTTGACCAGCACATCGATGCGGCCGAAACGTTCGACGGTTTTCTCAACCAAACCCCGGCAATGAACCTTTTGCGCCAGATCACCGGGCAGCAGCAGGCACTGGCGGCCGGCCTGTTCGACCCAGCGCGCGGTTTCCTCGGCGTCCTGCTGTTCATCGAGATAGGCGATGGCGACATCGGCGCCTTCCCGGGCGAAGGCAATCGCCACGGCACGACCAATGCCGCTGTCACCGCCGGTGATCAGGGCGATCTTGCCCTCAAGGCGTCCCGAGCCCTTGTAACTCTGCTCGCCACAATCGGGATAGGGATCCATCTTGCGCTGCGAACCGGGGACAGGCTGGTGTTGTTTGGGGAAGGGTGGTTTGGGGTAGTGGGTCATCATCAATCTCCGAACGTTAGTGGTGCTTGTTCGGGGTTGACTGTGAGGGTTTGGCGGGAGTTCGGTTGGATTTAAAGACCTCACCACAACCCTAATGTAGGAGCAGAGCTTGCTCGCGAATGCGGTGTGTCAGCCACCATTCATACCGGCT
>NZ_JBSVXG010000027.1:0-45412 GCF_054070595.1 Pseudomonas sp. SDO55104_S430
CCCCTGTGGGAGCGGGCTTGCTCGCGAATGCGGAGTGTCAGGCGACAAATGTTTATCTGATACACCGCATTCGCGAGCAAGCCCGCTCCCACAGGGGTACGCGGTGTTCAGAAATTCACTGTCTGTCTGAGCATCCGCGCCGCCGGCGTATCCGTCGGGCTGACCATCGCATAGTTGTAACCGCCCCCCGACCAGTACTCGGCCTGCAACCCGCCATCACTGCGACTGCCCCTGGGCAACATGAAATTCTTCGGCCCCGCTGGGCGCACGTAGAAGCTGATCTTGTTGCCGCCCTGGTTCTCATACACCACCATCGCCGCCGGTCCCTGTTCGGTGCTCAGCAGGCGTCCGCTGACCGGCTTGAAACCGGCACCGGTCAGATCCGGCAAGCGATTGGCCTGGGTGAAGTAACGGTCGAGCCAGTCCTGCATGTCGCCGTCATCGCCCGCCTTGTAGTCCGCGGGCAACATTCCTTGTTCGGCAATCAGCCGGTAGGCCTGCATGGCATCGGCCATCGGTTGCGCTGCGCTGAGCAGGGTCATTTCCCGGGCCTGCCAGCCGCTGACTCCGCCGATGCTGACGGCGATCAGCAACACCGCGGCGCTGGCCAGGTGACGTCGGGACTGGTTTTTCAGGCGGCGGCGGATCTGCACCGGGTCGAGGTCCGGATTGGCCGGTTGCTGCAAGGCGCCGCTCAGGGCCGCGCGCAGTAGCTGGGCGTCCTGTTGCCAGGCGCGGACCTGGGCGGCGGTTTCCGGTTGGCTGGCGAGAAAGGTCTCTACCAGCAGCCGGTCGGCGTCGCTCAGTTGGTGGTCGATGTAAGCGTGCAGGTCGCGCTCGCTGGGGGGCATGCTGATCATTTGAGTCTCCGCAGAGCTGGGCGGGTGATTTCGCCATCGCTGAGTTGGCGCAGGGCCTGGCGGGCCCGGGACAGGCGGGACATCACGGTGCCGGTGGGTACGTCGAGAATCTCGGCGACCTCTTTGTAACTCAGGCCTTCGACCGACACCCACAACAGCAGCGCGCGCTGTTCGGTGGGCAGTTGATCGAAGGCGTTGAGGGTCGATTGGGCGATCACGGTGCGCTCCACCGAAGGCTGCGCGTCATCGCGCCCGGTGAAGAATTCGAGCATCCGCGCATAACGTCGCGAGCGCCGGTGAGCATCGAGAAACTGCCGGTAGAGGATCGCGAACAGCCAGGCGCGCAAATCGCCGTCGGGGCGTTTGTCACCCCAACTCGACAGCGCGCGCTCGAGGCATGACTGCACCAGATCGTCGGCGCTGCTCGGGTTGCGCGTCAGGGACCCGGCGAAGCGGCGCAATCTGGGAATGATTTCTCTCAGTTGTTCGTCGATATCGTTCATGGAGTTCTGGCTTGTCACTACGCTGAACCAGGAAGACGCCCGGCACTCGAGGTTATTCCACGTCTGAAAAAATAAATACCAGTCGATGGAATAAACCCGAGTGGGGTTCGTCTGCCTGATTCTTCTCACTTGTGGCCGCAGGCCCTGGAGTCTTTCATGGTAGATCGCTCATCACCGCCAACCCGGCCGCCCTTGAGTGCCGCGAGCGTGACGTTGCGCCTGGCCGGCATTGCCGTGGTGGTCGCCGCCGTGGTCGGGGCTTTTGCCTATGTCAACGGCACCCTTGACCCGCAGCGCCTGACCCCGAAAAAACTGGTCAACGTGCTGGAAACCAACAACGGCGTGCACCCCGGTTTTCGCCGCAATCACGCCAAGGGCGTGTGTGTGATCGGCCACTTCGAGAGCAGTGGCGAGGCGCGCAGTTACTCCACCGCGCAGGTGTTCAATGAAGCGCGCACGCCGGTGGTCGGCCGCCTGGCCTTGCCGCCGGGCAATCCCTACGCCCCTGACAGTGCGATACCGATTCGCAGCATGGCGCTGCGCTTCACCCAGGCCAACGGTCAGCAGTGGCGGACCGGGATGAACAGCATGCCGGTGTTCCCGGTGGGCACGCCCGAGGCGTTCTATCAGTTGCAGCAGGCGACCGCTCCGCTGCCGTCGACGGGTAAGCCCGATCCCGCCGCCGTGCCGGCGTTTTTCGGTTCGCACCCGGAAGCCGCACCGTTCCTGGCCTGGATCAAGACCGCAAAACCTTCGGCCAGCTATGTGACGGAAACCTATAACAGCGTCAACGCGTTTTACTTGGTCAACGCCGCCGGACAAAAGCAGGCTGTGCGCTGGAATATGGTGCCGGTGACCCAGGATGCGCCTGGGGCGACGGCGCCAGAAGGCAGCGATTTTCTCGAAAAAGACCTGGTGCAGCGCATCGCCGCAGGCCCTGTGCGTTGGCAACTGATGATCACCCTGGCCAACCCCGGCGATCCGGTCAACGATGCGAGCAAGCCTTGGCCTGAAGGTCGCAAGGTGTTGAACGCCGGTACTCTGGTGATGGAAAGTGTGCAGCCGCAACTCAGTGGCGAATGCCGCGATATCAACTACGACCCGCTGGTGTTGCCGTCCGGCATCGAAGGCTCCGACGACCCGTTGCTCGCCGCTCGTTCCGCCGCTTATGCGACGTCCTACCTGCGTCGCACCAGCGAAGTCAGCCAATTGCCCGCCGCCAAACAGGAGGCCCAGCAATGAGCACTCAACCTAAACACTTCGCTCCCCTGGCGCGCCTGCTGCACTGGCTGATGGCGCTGATGATTATCGCCATGCTGTTCATCGGCGCCGGCATGGTCGCCTCGGTTTCCGAGCGTCATGAGTGGCTGATCAACCTGCACAAGCCGTTGGGGGTGGCCATTTTGCTGCTGGTGATCGTGCGCCTGGTGGTGCGCTTCTCCACGCAACAGCCTCCGTTGCCGGCGGATATGCCGGGTTGGCAAGTCCTGGCGGCCAAGGCTTCTCATGTTTTGCTGTATGCCTTGATGCTGATTTTGCCGTTGCTGGGCTGGGCGATGATTTCCGCTTCCGGTGAGCCGGTGATGCTCAGCAGCTCGGTGCAACTGCCCTCGATCGTGGCGGCCAATGCGCAGATGTTCTCGTTTCTACGCAAGGCCCATGGGTATTTGGCGTATCTGTTGTTCCTGACCGTGCTGCTGCATCTGGCGGCGGCGTTGTTCCATGGTTGGGTGCGACGTGATGATGTGCTCGATAGCATGTTGCGGGGTAGGGATCGCGGCTGATCTAAGTCCGTCAGATCGTTCCCACGCTCTGCGTGGGAACGATCAGGAAGAAGGTAACCCTCTGTACCTGTCAACTTTGACAGTATCGCTTCCCGAAAAAAGCTCGTTCAATGTTCAACGACTGCTGTGGCTCGTGAACAAGGCCAGTCGAAAAGCATTGAATATGTCTTTTCGGGAGATCAAACATGTTCAGCACTGCAGGCTTGTATTGCATACGGCATGTTGTTTTCGCGCTTTTGATTCTGTTGTTGGTGTGCGCTTGTATCCCACCACCGAAAAAAGATCCCGGTCAATCCGCCGCGCAGTTATACGCAGACTTGATCAAGCCTGGCGTATTCGAACGATCAAGTTCGAAGACTATGGATGGCTACACCGTTGAAAGCGGTAATGTGCGGCTGCCGGATAAATCCACGGGTTCGCTGGTGACGGTGCGTTCTTCAGATGGAAGTCTGACGGCTTTGGTCGACAGGCCTGGGGCAAGTGGGCTGCTGTTGATTGATAACAAGGGCGTCGCAACTTTTCAGCCTGAGCCCGTCCTGGCGATCAAGGTCGAAGACGCAGTCCCCAACTCGGGTGAAAAGGTCGTGGTATCCGATCGGGATGAAGCAGGCCCCAAGGTCATTGATGTGCTGATCGGCTACTCCCGAGCGGCCGTGGCGGCGGTAGGCGGCGATGTTCGCGCCAATGCCCTGGCTCAGGTCGAAAGCGTTAACTTGTCGTTGCGCAACTTGCAGGTTTCCGACGTTTCCTTGAGGTTGGTCGGTACGCAAGTCGTTGCGCTGGATTCCCCGATCAGTGTTGAAACACTGGAACAAGTGCCGGTGATTTTTGCCGAAGGCATCGCCAACTTCGAGCCGGATGTTATCTACGGAGTGTTTACTTACAAGGGCGAGCCCGTAACTGGGCAGGGTTATCTGCCGGGACGCACGGCCATCGGTAATCCGTTCAGTCCAACTTTGTTTGCCCATGAACTTGGTCATAACGCAGGTGCAGTAACAGCCGACTCCGCCCGCGCCTGGCGTGAAAGTGCGGGGAGGTTGTCTTCTTACACGCACTTTGCCCGCAAAGTCCCTCAAAGTTTCACCTTCACCTCGGCTTCGTTTGGCACGGTCGGATTCCGGTGGCTGCAGTCACCACGAGCGGTGAAATATGAAGTGATGGGGAAGGAGCCTTTGTTGGAGGGATATAAAAAGCTTGGGGAAAGCACGACCCCGGATGTTGTTTTGTACAACGTGCCGAACGCGAAGATGCCTTATTACGTGGTCGCGGTTTTTGGGGATGGTTCGAAGTCTGAGCCCAGCAATATTGTTTATGCGAAGCCTTATGAAAATACGCTGACGAAATAGCCCTCGCCAGATCGTTCCCATGCTCTGCATGGGAACGATCAGAGAGCGATCACCGCAGGCTATCAACCATCTCGCCAACAACCGTCAACACATCCTTGCCCAACTGCTTCGAACGCTTGCCCGACCAACCCGTGACCGGATTCGGGTGATCGTTGTGGTCCTTGAACGGCATTTCCAGCGTCAGGGACAGGCAGTCGAACTTCTCGCCAACGGCGTTGCAGGCCAGGGTCATGTTGGCCTTGCCCGGTTCGTCGCGGGTGTAGCCGTACTTGGTCTGGAAGTCCTTGGTGGTGTGCTTCAGGCGGCTGCGGAAGTCTTCTTCGAGCTTGGCGATGCGCGGGGTGTAGCCCGGGTTGCCTTCGCAGGCAGCGGTGAAGACGTGGGGGATTTCCTCGTCGCCGTGGGCGTCGATGAACAGGTCCACGCCGTACTTTTCCATCTGCTGCTGGACGAAAAACACTTCCGGGCTCATTTCCGGGTTGGCGTTCTGCCAGGCGCGGTTGAGGTCCTGGCCGGCGGCGTTGGTGCGCAGGTGGCCGTGGAAGGCACCGTCCGGGTTCATGTTCGGCACCAGGTACAGGTCGGCGTTGGCCAGCAGCTTGTCCAGCACCGGATCGTCGTGGCGCTCCAGGCGCTCGATGATGCCTTCCATGAACCACTCGGCCATGTGCTCGCCGGGGTGTTGCTGGGCGATGATCCACACCTTGCGCCGGCCTTCGGCGCCGGTGCCTTTGCGCAGCAATTGAATGTCACGACCTTCGACGCTCTTGCCGGTGGCCAGCAGTTCGGTACCGGCCTTGGTCAGCGCCTGCTCGATCAGCCAGTCGTGGCGACCACGGCTGTAGGGTTCGAAGTAGGCGAACCAAGCGTGGGTTTGCGTGGCTTCCAGGCAGAAGCGCAGGCAATCGCCTTCAAAGATGGTCGGCACGCGGAACCAGTTGACGTGATCGTAGGAGGCGACCGCCTGATAGCCGTCCCATGCCTTGTTGTAGGAAGACTGGCTGGCATTGGTCAGACGAAACCAGTGTTCCTGGCCGACGTGCAGGCCGCTGGCCTTGAAGTGGAACCACTGGAAATGATTGCTCTTGGTGTCGGGTCGGATTGCCAGCAGTGGTTTGAGCGGGTCGCTGAGGTCGATGACCTGGATGTTGCCACTGTCGAAGTTGGCAGTGATGTCGAGGGATTTAGCCACGGTTGGAGTTTCCTGATCTGAATTTTTATGGCGGCTACTTTACACGCAAGGGCAGGGGGCTGGCAGCGAAGAAAAAACGTTTCATCTGCGGCGACCAATCCCGTACCGGGCGCAAAGTCCATCGTCACAGCATAGCCATCGGTGCTGTTACCCCACGCACCTTTTTGTGGCGCTGCTTGTGTAACCACGGTTACAGCATGGGGCATTTCAACTCGCCGGACTCAGGCTGCCGCTCGCCGCAGCTTATCGATTAATCCATCCCAATCAATCACCTGCGCGCCAGGAACGGAATCTGGCATGCAAAGTGCTTTTTTGGCTTTTTTGGCTTTATGGATAATTGGATACAAAACTACAAAAGGTGCATCTGATGAAATTCGCTCCTGCCTATACCGAGCGCCAACCGGTGACCGCCGAGGAAGAGGCCTACAACTTTCTGCTGGAGGCCATTTGCAAGGGTCGTTACCGCACCGGCGAGCGCCTGATCGCCGAGGATATCGCCGGGGAGATCGGCATGAGCCGCATGCCGGTGCGCGAAGCCTTCCGGCGTCTGGATGCCGACGGCCTGGTCACACTGCGGCCCAACCGCGGCGCCATTGTGCGCGGCCTGAACGTCGAGGAAATGCGTGAAGTGTTCGAGATGCGCAGCGCCCTGGAAGGCCTGGCCATTCGTGTCGCCGTACCGAAACTTACCGAGCGTCATTTCAGCCATCTGGAGCGCTTGCTCGACGAGATGGACGACTACCGCGAAGACGGCGCCGAGTGGGTCAGCCGCCATCGCGCCTTCCACGAATACCTGTGCAGCCTGAGCGAACGCCCGCGCCTGATGCGGCAGATTTCGGCGCTGTATTCGGTGATCGAGCCGCACATGCGTCTGTGGCTGCAGCACGCCGATAAACCCCGCAGCGCCCGGGACGAGCACGCATCGATTGTCGAGGCCCTGCGCACGGGCGACGCGGACAAAGCCGCCACCGAAGTGTGCGAGCACATCGAAGGCACCATCCCGCGGCTCATTCAGTTTCTAGAAGCTCATCAACAGAAAGATCGTCCGTAGAAAGCCCATCAATAGAAGAACAACCAGCCAACTGGAGTCATGCACCATGCACAAGCCCTGCGCGTTAGTTGCCGTGTTCACCCTGAGTCTGTGTTCGCAATGGGCGCTCGCCGCCCCCGAGTTGCCCGAGCGTTTGAGCAAGAGCGAGAAAATCGTCTACTGCTCGGGCATGGATTCGCCGCCACTGGTGTCGTTCGACGCCAAGCAGAAACCGGTGGGCCTTCAGGTCGACATGGGCGAGGCGATTGCCAAGCGTCTGGGGGACAAGAAGGTGGAATGGCGCATTTCTCCCTTCGCCGGGCTGATCCCGGCGCTATTGGCGCAGCAGTGCGACATGATCGTCGATCAGCTGTTCGACAAGCCTGAGCGCCGCGAAGTGATCGATATCGTCAACTTCATGTACTCCAGCCAATCCATCGTCGTGCCCAAGGGCAATCCGAAAGGCGTGAGCACCCTGGAAGACCTGTCGGGCCTGAAAGTCGCGGTGAGTAACGGTTCGACCATCCGTTTGCTGCTCGGCAAGGAAAACGAAAAACTCGAAGCCGCCGGCAAGGCGCCGATGAAACTGGTGGTGTACAACGTCGACGCCGATGCCTTCCAGGCCTTGCGCATCAATCAGGTGGACGCCTTCGGCACCACGGTCGAGTCCGCCGGCCACTATCAGCAACTGGCGCCGGACCTGTTCCAGTCCGCGGTGCCGGCCTTCAACCGCATCCTCACCGGTTTTGGCGTGCGCAAGAGCGATCCGCAGCTGACGGTCGCGCTGACCGAGGTCCTGCAGGGCATGCGCGCCGATGGCAGCTACACCGAGCTCCTCAGTAAATGGCATGTCGACAGCGACAAACTGGACTGAGGACAAATCGCATGAATTTCAATTGGGATGTGTTCTGGCAGTACCTGCTGCAGCCCAGCGATGTGTATCTGACAGGGCTGTGGCTGACCTGCCTTATCAGCGTGTCGGCGATGTTGCTCGGTTGCGTGCTGGGGCTGATCGCGGCCTTGATGAAGCTGTCGAGTAACCCGTTCTTGCAATACCCCGTGCGCCTTTATGTTTGGCTGATGCGCGGCACGCCGCTGCTGGTGCAGATCGTGTTTCTGTACACGGCACTGGCGGCGGGCGGGATTTTCCGCTTCGAAGACATCGATCTGGGCTGGATCGTCGTGCCCGGCAATATCCAGGCGGCAATCATCGCCCTGGGCCTCAACGAAGGCGCGTACATGGCCGAGATCATTCGCGCCGGCATCGGTGCGGTGGACAAGGGCCAATACGAAGCCGGGCGCTCCCTGGGCATGACCTTTCCCAAGCTGATGCGGCGGATAGTGCTGCCCCAGGCTTTCCGGGTGATCGTGCCGCCGCTGGGCAACGAGTTCAACGTGATGTTGAAAAACACCACGCTGGTCAGTGTGATCGGGGTTCAGGAACTGCTGCTCAGTACGCAAATGGTTACTTCGGCGACCTTCCGCGTGTTCGAACTGTACCTGGTGGTGGCCATCTACTTCCTCGCCTTGACCACCCTCTGGGGCTTCTTCCAGCGCTGGCTTGAAACCCGCTTCGGTCAGTCCGACCGTCCGGCGCCAGCAGCCAATCGCATGTTCGGTCGCAACACCATGAAACTGTTGAGGGGGCGTTGAGATGGCGCACATGAGTGAAGAACTGGTCATCGAAGCGCTGGACATTCACAAGTCGTTTGGTGATCTGGAAATTCTCAAGGGTATTTCCCTGCAAGTGCGGCGCGGTGAAGTGGTGGTGCTGATCGGGGCCTCCGGTTCCGGCAAGACCACCTTTATCCGCTGCATCAATCTGCTGGAAGACATTCAGTCCGGGCAGATCCGCGTCGCCGGTCAGCCGATGGGTTATCGCACCCGCGCCGACGGCAGTCTGGCCCGGGACTCGGAGCGCAACATCGCCAGGCAGCGCCGAGACATCGGCATGGTGTTCCAGCGTTTCAATCTGTTCCCGCACATGACCGCCCTGGAAAACATCATCGAAGCGCCCATCCAGGTGCTGGGCGTACCTCGCGCGGCTGCGCTGGAACAGGCGCGGGCCTTGCTCAAGCGCGTGGGGCTGGCGGAGAAGGCCGATCACTATCCGTCGATGTTGTCCGGTGGCCAGCAGCAGCGGGTGGCCATCGCCCGGGCCCTGGCCATGAAACCCCAGGCGATGCTGTTCGACGAGCCCACCAGTGCCCTCGATCCCGAGACGGTGGGCGAGGTGCTGCAAGTGATGAAGGAGCTGGCCGAGGAGGGCATGACCATGGTCGTGGTCACCCACGAAATGGGCTTTGCCCGGGAAGTGGCCGACCGGGTCGTGGTGCTCGATCAGGGCGAACTGATTGAGCAGGGCCCGCCTGAACAGATTTTCAGCCAGCCAAAACATGCCCGTACGCGGGCGTTCTTGAGCCGCGTGTTGTGAGCCCATTCAACCGATTTGTGTGAGTCCTGCCATGTTCAAATTTTCTGCTCATGAGTACCCCTACGCCTCACAACGTCAAAGTGTCTTCGCCAAGCGCGGCATGGTCGCGGCCTCGCAGCCGCTGGCCGCTGAAGCCGGGATCGAAATCATGCGTCGCGGCGGCAATGCCATCGACGCCGCCATCGCCACGGCCGCGGCGCTGACCGTGGTCGAGCCCACCGGTTGCGGTATCGGCGGCGACGCCTTTGCCCTGGTCTGGACACAAAACAAGCTGCACGGTTTGAACGCCAACGGCGCGGCGCCGCAAGCCTTGAGTATCGAAGCGGTCAAGGCTGCCGGTCATGAAAAAATGCCCTTGCATGGCTGGACGCCGGTGACCGTGCCAGGCTGTCCATCGGCCTGGGCGGAGCTGTCGTCGCGTTTTGGCCGACTGCCTTTTGCCGACCTGCTGCAACCGGCGATCAGCCTGGCGCGAGACGGTTTTCCCGTTTCACCGGTGGTTGCCCTGCAGTGGCAAACCGCGCTGGAGAATTTCAGCAAGGATCGCGATGAAGTGCTCGAAAGCTGGTTCGAGACGTTCCTGATCGACGGCCGCGCGCCCCGTGCCGGCGAGCTGTTCCGCAATCCGGCCCAGGCGCGAACCCTGAGCGAACTGGCTGCTACCGGTTGCGAAAGCTTCTATCGTGGCGCCTTGGCGCAGCGGCTGGATGCCCACTCGCGAGCCACCGGAGGCTATCTGCGCGGCAGCGATTTGCAGGATTACCGCGCGCAGTGGGTCGAACCGATCAAGGTCAACTACCGTGGCGTGGATGTCTGGGAGATCCCACCGAGCGGCCAGGGACTGGTGGCGTTGATGACGTTGAAGATCCTCGAGGGTTTCGACTTCGATCATCGTGACAGCCAGCAGACCTGGCACCGCCAACTCGAGGCCATGAAACTCGCCTACAGCGACGGTTTGCACTACATCACCGATCCGGAGCACATGCGGGTCGCCGTCGAAGACTTGCTGAGCGATCACTATGCCGCCCATCGTCGCTCGCAGATCGGCGAGCAGGCCGTGGCGCCGCAGCCGGGCGATCCCCATGCCAGCGGCACCGTCTACCTGGCCACTGCCGATGATGAAGGCAACATGGTGTCGTACATCCAGAGCAACTATCACGGCTTCGGTTCGGGCGTAGTCCTGCCCGACAGCGGTATCGCCCTCCAGAACCGGGGTGAGGAATTCAGCCTGGATCCTGCACATTCCAACTGCCTGGCGCCGGGCAAGAAGACCTTCCACACCATCATTCCGGGATTCCTCAGCAAGAACGGTGTGGCGATGGGACCGTTTGGCGTGATGGGCGGTTACATGCAGCCCCAAGGGCACGTGCAGATGGTGATGAACCTGGTGGATTTCGGCCTCAACCCGCAAGCGGCCCTGGATGCGCCGCGCTGGCAATGGCTGGGTGGGTTGAAGGTGGGTATCGAGCAGAACGCGTCACGGGATGTGGCGGCGGCGCTGGCGCGGCGTGGACATGGGGTTGAGGTGGTGTGCGATCTGACCGGTTATGGGCGCGGGCAGATTATCTTGCGTGATCCAGAGAGTGGGGTGCTGTGTGGCGGGACGGAGCCGCGGGCGGATTCGCATATTGCGGTGTATTGAAGTGCGGTGAACCGGGAGGGGGGGGCGTCGTCCCTGACGCGGAGGCAGCTTAGAGTGTATGCAATTGATTCTCAAGTGCTATTTGCCATTACTTTGCCTGCGTCTTCAGGGGCCCGTCTTGCCATCCGGAAAACTTTTGATATGATCCGCGCCATCGAATTTGCGGCACCCAAAGACTTCATTAGCCTGAAGCCATAAGCCAGAAACTGGCAAAAAAAAGACCCGGCAAAAAGCCGGGTCAAAAACCGTGATTAGCCTGATGAGGAGATAGTCCAAGAGTCCGACCTAAGGTCCCTTGGCCCATCGACTGATCTCGCGATCAGTTGGTGAAATAATAATCATTCTCGTTTGCAGGTCAAGCGGTTTGTTTGCGCTATTGGAAAATTTTTTCCCGCCCTCTGTTTTTATCCCTTCGCCTCAAACGCTCTGATGCCTCTCCAGCGCCCGATCCACCATGGCTCTGGCCATGTCGATCATGTGCACCACCGAAAGCGCTAGGTCCCGACTCGAGCCCTGCAATTGCTTTGCGGCTTCGTAGGCCGTGGCACCTGCACAGCGTAAAAGGTCCGTGGCATGCACCAGCGCCTCTTCGCCACTGACATTTTTGTTCACATCAAAAAACCGCACTTCGCCTGCCTCTTCCGCTGCGGCCGGTTTCAGGTAGTAGTCCAGTGCACGCTGGGCCGCGGCGCAGCCTTGGGGAGAGGTCAGGGAAGTATCAATCTGGATATCGGGTAAATCGTCGCTGGGTTGGGTCATGGTTAGGGCAAGCTCCGTGATAGATTCAGATCCGTGAACGGATATTAGTACGATCTGTATTTGTGACCATATTTGAAATACTACATTTTGTGTTTTGCTGGCAGGAGCCGACCCCTTATGGTGCCGCACATGGATAAATGGATTGAGTTGGTCAAAGACAAGATGGGTGAGATCAAAATCACCCAGGAAGAGCTGGGCGATCGCGTGGAAATGTCCCAGGGCGGCATCGGCCACTGGCTCAACAAACGTCGCGAGCCGAGCATCGAGGACATGAACAAGGTGTTGAAAGCCTTGGGCATGGACTTTCTCGAAGTGGCGATGGTGCTTCGCGAACGCCTCGACACGCCCGACGACGAAATGCCCATGGCGCAAAAGTACAACCCGTACTTCCGCTACCCGGTCAGCGACTGGCAGGAAACCGGAATCTGTGAAGACGAACCGGCGAAATACCGTTTTGAACTGACCGATTATTACGCCCGGGGCGCGGCGTTCTGGTTGACGGTGTCGGGGGATGCCATGACCGCGCCCAGCGGTTTGAGCATCTCGGAGGGGATGTCGATTCTGGTGGACCCGGACGTCGCCGCCGAGCCCGGAAAACTGGTCATCGCCCAGTGGCCGACCAGCAGCGAGGCGATTTTTCGCAAGCTGATCGAAGAGGGCGGGCAGCGTTACCTGGTCCCGCTCAACCCGACCTATCCCAAAGCCCTGTTCACCGACGAGTGTCGAATCATCGGTGTGGTGGTTCAGGCAACAATCAAGTTCTGACCCGAACGGTCCTCGCATGGCGCAGGACCGTTCTTCGTTTTACGCCTCTTCGAATTCGACCAGCGCGCTGCCTTCGCTGACCATCTCGCCTTCCTGGCAATACAGCGCCTTGATAACTCCGGCGTGGGGCGCGCGAATGCTGTGTTCCATCTTCATCGCTTCGAGCACCACCAGTTGCGCGCCGGCTTCGACCGTTTGCCCGGCCTCCACCAACACCCGCACGATGCTGCCGTTCATGGGCGCGGTCAGCCCGCCTTGATGGCTGTGGCTGGCTTCAACGGCGCTGATCGGGTCGTAGGACTCGATGCGGCGCAGTTCACCGTCCCATTGCAGGTACACCACCTCGCCGCGACGAATCGCCCGATGCTGGCGGCGCACACCCTGGTGCTCGGTCAGCAACTGCTCGCCCCTGAGCTGCCCGCCGTGGGCGTTTGGCGCGCCCAGGGTCAAGGCGCGGTCCTGGCCTTCGCAGCTCAGGTGCAGGGTGATTTCCGCAGGAAGGCCGGAACGGAAACCGTTGCCGATCGCCCATGGCGAACTCTGGTCGTCGCTGCGTGGCGCGTTGTGCTGGCTCTGGGCAAAAGCCTGGGCGGCGGCCTGCCAGAACTCGTCGCTCAGGCCCGCAGGGGCCGGCAGCAACTGATCCTGGAAGCGCGGGATGAAGCCGGTGTCCAGTTCGGCGGCGGCGAACGCCGGGTGGGCGATGATCCGGCGCAGGAAGTTGATGTTGGTCTTCAGCCCACCAATCGCGAACTCGTCGAGCATGCTCAGCAGGCGCAGGCGTGCCTGTTCGCGGTCCTCGCCCCAGGCAATCAGCTTGCCGAGCATCGGGTCGTAGAACGGCGAAATCTCGTCGCCTTCCTCGACACCGCTGTCCACCCGCCGACCGGCGCCGGGTGCGGATTCGCGATACAACTCCAGGCGCCCGGTGGCCGGCAGGAAGTCATTGCCCGGATCTTCGGCGTACAGCCGCACTTCGATTGCATGGCCGACCAGCGGCACCTGATCCTGGGTCATCGGCAGCGGTTCGCCGCGAGCGACGCGGATCTGCCAGGCCACCAGGTCGAGGCCGGTGATGGCTTCGGTGACCGGGTGCTCGACCTGCAGACGGGTGTTCATCTCCATGAAGAAGAACTCGGCACGGGCGTCCAGCAGAAACTCCACGGTGCCGGCACCGACGTAACCGATGGCCTGGGCCGAACGCACGGCGGCTTCGCCCATGGCCCGGCGCAGTTCCGGGCTCAGGCCGGGAGCGGGGGCCTCTTCGACGACTTTCTGGTGCCGACGCTGAATCGAGCAGTCGCGTTCGTTGAGGTACAGGCAGTTGCCGTGCTGATCGGCGAACACCTGGATTTCCACGTGACGCGGCTTGAGCAGGTACTTTTCCACCAGCATTCGCGAATCGCCGAATGACGACTGGGCTTCACGCTGAGCCGAGGCCAGGGCTTCGGCCAACTGGCTGACGTCCTCGACCACTTTCATGCCCTTGCCGCCGCCACCGGCCGTGGCCTTGAGCAGCACCGGATAGCCGATGCGTTCGCAGGCGTCGCGGAAGGTGTCGAGGTCCTGGGCTTCGCCGTGGTAACCCGGCACCAGCGGCACGCCGGCGGTTTCCATCAGGGCCTTGGCGGCGGATTTGCTGCCCATGGCGTCGATGGCCGAGGCGGGCGGGCCGAGGAAAATCAGCCCGGCGGCTTCGATGGCGCGGGCGAAGCCTGCGTTTTCCGAGAGAAAGCCGTAACCGGGGTGGATCGCCTGGGCGCCGCTGGCCTTGGCCGCCGCGATCAGTTTGTCGATCTGCAGGTAGCTGTCGGCGGCCTTGCTGCCACCGAGGTCGACACGGATATCGGCTTCGCGGCTGTGGCGGGCGTCACGGTCGGTGGCGCTGTGCACGGCCACAGTGGTCAAGCCCAGGGACTTGGCGGTACGCATCACGCGGCAGGCAATCTCGCCGCGATTAGCCACCAGCAGGGTAGTGAGGACAGGGGCGCTCATCAACGCGACTCCTTGGTGGTTTTTTCGGCTTGCCAGCTTGGCGGACGTTTTTGCAGGAAGGCCCGCAGACCTTCCTGGCCTTCGGGGCTGACGCGGATGCGGGCGATGGCGTTTTCGGTGTAGCGGCGCAGGGCCGGGAGCAGCGAGCCGTCGCCAACTTCGCGCAGCAGGTCCTTGCTGACCCGCATGGCTGCCGGGCTGTTGAGCAGCAGGTTGTCGATCCACTGCTCGAGCTTCTGCTCAAGCTCGGCCGATGGATAGCTTTCCGAGAGCAGGCCCAGTTCCTGTGCCCGCTGGCCGCTGAAACGTTCGGCGGTCAAGGCGTAGCGGCGGGTGGCGCGCTCGCCCATGGCTTGCACCACGAACGGGCTGATCACCGCCGGGGCCAGGCCGATGCGCACTTCCGACAGGCAGAACTGCGCGTCGTCGGCACCGATTGCCATGTCGCAGCAGCTGATCAGGCCCAGCGCGCCGCCGAAGGCCGCGCCTTGCACCACGGCCAGGGTCGGGATCTTCAGCTTGGCCAGGTTGTACATCAACTCTGCCAGTTCCCGGGCGTCGTCGAGGTTGGTCTGGTAATCGAGTTCGGCCGATTGCTGCATCCAGGCCAGGTCCGCGCCGGCACTGAAGTGCTTGCCGCGACCGCGCACCAGCAGGAAACGCAGGCTCGGATCGCTGGAGACCTTATCGAGGGCCAGGATCAGTTCGCGGATCATTTGGGCGTTGAACGCGTTGTTCTTTTCTTCGCGGCTGAGCCACAGGGTTGCGAAACCCCTGGGGTCGGTCAGCAGTTCGAGGGTGTTGAAGTCGCTCATGAGTTCCACTCTTTTAACTGTAGGAGCGAGCATGCTCGCGATGGTCGTTAACGATTACGCTGTAAACCTGATGCCCCGCGGTGTTCTCGAGTCCATCGCGAGCGTGCTCGCTCCTACAGGGGGTAGGATCACATCCGGAACACGCCGAAGCGGCTCGGTTCGATTGGCGCGTTCAGCGACGCCGACAAGGCCAGGCCCAGGACATCGCGGGTCTGCGCCGGGTCGATGACGCCGTCGTCCCACAGGCGAGCGCTGGAGTAGTAGGGGTGGCCCTGTTCTTCGTACTGGTCGAGGATCGGCTGCTTGATCTCGGCTTCCTGCTCGGCGCTGAAACCCTGGCCGCTGCGCTCGGCCTGCTCGCGCTTGACCTGTACCAGCACGCCGGCGGCCTGTTCGGCGCCCATCACGCCGATGCGCGCGTTCGGCCACATCCACAGGAAACGCGGATCGTAGGCCCGACCGCACATGCCGTAGTTACCGGCGCCGAAGCTGCCGCCGATGATCACGGTGAACTTCGGCACCTTGGCGCAGGCCACGGCGGTCACCAGTTTCGCGCCGTGCTTGGCGATGCCGCCGGCCTCGTATTTCTGGCCGACCATGAAGCCGGTGATGTTCTGCAGGAAAAGCAAAGGAATGCCGCGCTGGCAGGCCAGTTCGATGAAGTGCGCGCCTTTCTGCGCGGCTTCGGCGAACAGGATGCCGTTGTTGGCGAGGATCGCGATCGGGTAGCCGTGCAGGTAGGCGAAACCGCACACCAGCGTCGTTCCGAACAATGCCTTGAACTCGTCGAATACCGAGCCATCCACTAGCCGCGCAATCACTTCACGCACGTCGAACGGCTGCTTGGCATCGGCCGGCACCACGCCGTACAACTCGTCGCTGCTGTAGAGCGGGGCGATGGGCGCGCGCTGCTGCACTTCGCCGAGTTTGCGCCAGTTGAGGTTGGCAACGCTGCGGCGTGCCAGGGCCAGGGCGTGTTCGTCGCTCTCGGCGTAATGGTCGGCAACACCGGAGATCTTGCAGTGCACATCGGCGCCACCCAGGTCTTCGGCGCTGACCACTTCACCGGTGGCGGCTTTTACCAGCGGCGGGCCGGCGAGGAAAATCGTCGCCTGCTCGCGAACCATGATCGCTTCGTCGGCCATCGCCGGCACGTAGGCGCCACCGGCGGTGCAGGAGCCCATCACCACGGCGATCTGCGGAATGCCCATGGCGCTCATGTTGGCCTGGTTGAAGAAGATCCGGCCAAAGTGCTCTCGGTCGGGAAACACTTCATCCTGGCGCGGCAGGTTGGCGCCGCCGGAGTCCACCAGATAGATGCACGGCAGACGGTTCTGCTGGGCGATGGTCTGGGCGCGCAGGTGTTTTTTCACGGTCAGCGGGTAGTAGGAACCGCCTTTCACCGTGGCATCGTTGGCCACGATCATGCACTCGATGCCTTCCACGCGGCCGATCCCGGCAATCACGCCCGCGGCGGGAACGTCTTCGCCATACACTTCGTAGGCCGCCAGCTGGCTGATCTCAAGAAACGGCGAACCCGGATCGAGCAGGCGGTTGATGCGCTCGCGCGGCAGCAACTTGCCCCGCGAGGTGTGGCGTTCTTGCGCTTTCGGACCGCCGCCTTGCTGTACCTGGGCGAGCAGGGTGTGCAGGGCGTCGACCTGTTTGAGCATGGCCGCGCTGTTGGCGGCGAACTCCGCTGAACGGGGGTTGAGCTGGGTATGCAGGATAGCCATGGGCAGCTCCGTTTAGCGGGTTTCGTTGAACAGTTCGCGACCGATCAGCATGCGACGGATCTCACTGGTGCCGGCGCCGATTTCGTACAGCTTGGCGTCACGCAGCAGACGACCGGCCGGGAATTCGTTGATGTAGCCGTTGCCGCCCAGGATCTGGATCGCGTCCAGCGCCATTTGTGTGGCGCGCTCGGCGCTGTAGAGGATCACGCCGGCGGCGTCCTTGCGGGTGGTTTCGCCACGTTCGCAGGCCTGGGCCACGGCATACAGATAAGCGCGGCTGGCGTTGAGCTGGGTGTACATGTCGGCGACCTTGCCCTGGATCAGCTGGAATTCGCCGATGCTCTGGCCGAACTGCTTGCGGTCGTGGATGTACGGCACGATCAGGTCCATGCAGGCCTGCATGATCCCGGTCGGGCCGCCGGAGAGCACCACGCGCTCGTAATCGAGGCCGCTCATCAGCACTTTCACGCCGCCGTTGAGTACGCCGAGGATGTTTTCTTCCGGCACTTCGACGTCATCGAAGAACAGCTCGCAGGTGTTCGAACCGCGCATGCCCAGCTTGTCAAACTTGTTGCTGCGGCTGAAGCCCTTCCAGTCGCGTTCCACAATGAAGGCGGTGATGCCGTGTGGGCCCTTTTCCAGATCGGTCTTGGCGTAGATCACGTAGGTGTTGGCGTCCGGACCGTTGGTGATCCAGGTCTTGCTGCCATTGAGGACGTAGTGGTCGCCGCGTTTGTCGGCGCGCAGTTTCATCGATACCACGTCGGAGCCGGCATTCGGTTCGCTCATGGCCAGGGCGCCGATGTGTTCGCCGCTGATCAGCTTCGGCAGGTATTTGAGTTTCTGTTCGTGGGTGCCGTTGCGGTTGATCTGATTGACGCAGAGGTTGGAGTGGGCGCCGTAGGACAGGGCCACAGAAGCCGAACCACGGCTGATTTCTTCCATCGCCACCACGTGGGCCAGGTAACCCAGGCCGGCGCCGCCGTACTCTTCCGGTACGGTGATGCCCAGCAGGCCCATGTCGCCGAATTTGCGCCACAGATCGGCGGGGAACAGGTTGTCGCTGTCGATCTGAGCGGCGCGCGGGGCGATCTCTTTGGCGACGAAGGACTTAACCTGATCGCGCAGCATGTCGATGGTTTCACCGAGGGCAAAATTCAGGGTCGGGTAGTTCATGGGTCACCTTTTGGCTTTTTTGTCGGGTGGGGAGGGCAGCGATTCAGCTCTCACCTTTACGTTAACGTAAGCCTGTGACGAATGGCTGTCAATCACCCTTTACGTTAACGTCAACTTAGGTGATTCTGTAGGAGCCGAGCTTGCTCGCGAAGGACGTTAACGATCACGGTTACCTGTCTGGATAAACCCCTGCCTGGATAAACCGTTGCCTTGACCTCCATCGCGAGCGGGTTCGCTCCTACAGAATAAAGACAATAGGGGTCGTCATGGATCAACCCAGTGCAAACCCGCAGCGCAGCTACACCCGAGGTTCCCAGGACAAAGCCTTGCTGGCGATGACCATCGGCCAGGCGTTCGACAACACGGTCGCGCAGTACCCGGACGGCGAGGCTCTGGTCGTGCGTCATCAGCAGGTGCGCTACACCTGGCGGCAGCTGGCCCAGGAGGCGGACCTGCACGCCAGGGCGATGCTGGCGCTGGGCATGCAGGCCGGTGACCGGCTCGGTATCTGGGCGCCGAACTGCGCGCAGTGGTGCATCAGCCAGATCGCCAGCGCGAAAATCGGCGTGATCCTGGTCAACATCAACCCGGCCTATCGCAGCTCGGAACTTGAGTATGTCCTCAAGCAATCGGGTTGCAAGTGGCTGGTGTGCGCCGGGGCGTTCAAGACCTCCAATTATCACGCGATGCTGCAGGGCCTGGCGCCTGAGCTGGCCGAACACGCCATCGGCCAATTGCACAGCGAACGCCTGCCTGAGCTGCGCGGCGTGGTCAGCCTGGATGCGCAACCACCAGTCGGTTTCCTGCCGTGGTCGCAACTAAGCGATCTGGCGGGCAGCGTGTCGGTCGAGCAATTGCGCGAGCGCCAGGACAGCCTGCATTTCGATCAGGCGGTGAACATTCAGTACACCTCCGGCACCACCGGTTTCCCCAAGGGCGCGACCCTCAGTCACTACAACATTCTCAATAACGGTTACATGGTCGGCGAAAGCCTCGGCCTGACCGCCGCTGACCGGCTGGTGATCCCGGTGCCGCTGTATCACTGCTTCGGCATGGTCATGGGCAATCTGGGCTGCATCACCCACGGCAACACGATGATTTACCCCAACGATGCCTTCGATCCGCTGCTGACCCTGAACACCGTCGCCGAAGAAAAAGCCACCGCCCTGTACGGCGTGCCGACGATGTTCATTGCCATGCTCGATCAGCCGCAGCGCGCCGAGTTCGACCTGTCGAGCCTGCGCACCGGAATCATGGCCGGCGCGACCTGTCCGATCGAAGTGATGCGCCGGGTCATCAATGAAATGCACATGAGCGAAGTGCAGATCGCCTACGGCATGACCGAAACCAGTCCGGTGTCGTTGCAGACCGGTCCATCGGACGACCTGGAATTGCGTGTTACCACGGTCGGTCGCACCCAGCCGCAACTGGAAAGCAAGATCATCGACGAGGCGGGCAACCCGGTACCGCGCGGCACCATAGGCGAGTTGTGCACCCGCGGTTACAGTGTGATGCTCGGTTACTG
Source organism: Pseudomonas sp. SDO55104_S430 (assembly GCF_054070595.1). NCBI lineage: Bacteria > Pseudomonadati > Pseudomonadota > Gammaproteobacteria > Pseudomonadales > Pseudomonadaceae > Pseudomonas > Pseudomonas sp. SDO55104_S430. Next base: position 19,563 of record NZ_JBSVXG010000027.1, read on the forward strand.
GAACAACCCGCAAGGCACCGCCGAAGCGATCGATCAGGCCGGCTGGATGCACACCGGCGACCTGGCGAGCATGAACGACGAGGGCTATGTGTGCATTGCCGGCCGTAACAAGGACATGATCATCCGTGGCGGCGAAAACATTTATCCGCGCGAGCTTGAGGAGTTCTTCTTCACCCACCCGGCGGTGGCCGATGTGCAGGTGATCGGCATTCCGTGCTCGCGTTACGGTGAGGAGATCGTCGCCTGGATCAAGTTCCACCCCGGCCACAGCGCCACCGAGCAGGAGCTGCAGGCCTGGTGCAAGGAGCGCATCGCGCACTTCAAGACACCGCGTTACTTCAAGTTCGTGGACGAATTCCCGATGACCGTGACCGGCAAAATCCAGAAATTCCGCATGCGGGAGATCAGTGTCGAGGAATTGCGCGGCAAGCAGGCCTGACCGAAACCCTGTGGGAGCGGGCTTGCTCGCGAATGCGTTGGATCAGTCGCCACATGTGTTGACTGACACACCGCATTCGCGAGCAAGTCGAATCGTCGCACCGCCGCTCCCACAGTTTGATCGAGGTGAAATACTGAATCGCAGACAGCACAAAGGGGAGCCGAAGCTCCCCTTTAATTTTCGTTGCGCGTGCTCTTTTTTATTATTGAGGGGCGGTCTGTTTTTGTTATTGGCAACCGTTGCCCTTTACCGCTGTTTTTGGCGATCCCCATCCGGGATCAAGAGCAAACGTATTTTTTTGAGCGCTGATCTACTTTCTCGCCAAGCGATCCAACCGATACGGGAGCTACCTGAAGGTAGTTTTATTGTTCTCTGCCCGGTTGCGGGTAACTCCGAAAAGCACCCTGAAAAGCACATCTTCTCCAAAAAAATCTGTTAGCTGCGTCTCTGCCGTGTTGTTTTTGTTATGTCAGAGTCGTTACGTCTTGTTTTTATTAGTGGTGTCGCATTTTTTATTCTTGTTATGCCATAGAGATAGCAGAAGCCGTGCCAACTTTTAAAAACCCTTTAAAATCAACAACTTAATAATTTGTAGGATTGTTCTCTCAGGCAAACCCTGACATTTTGTTTCCGTGTTACTCGCTTTTCCCCACGTTTGTGATGTCGCGGTAACACACGCGCGTGTCGTTGCCCTCACTGTGCGCTACGGGCCTTGGCCACGCGGGAACCGGTCGGGCGGCCGAGCACGGCGCTGATCTGCTGACCGGCCTTGATCAGTGCGTCCAGGTCGATGCCGGTCTGAATGCCCAGGCCGTTGAGCAGGTACACCACGTCCTCGGTGGCGACGTTGCCGCTGGCGCCCTTGGCGTATGGGCAGCCGCCGAGGCCGGCGATGGAGCTGTCGAACACCGAGATGCCTTCGAGCAGGCTGGCGTAGATGTTGGCCATGGCCTGGCCGTAGGTGTCATGGAAGTGCCCGGCCAGCTTCTCGCGCGGTACTTCGGCCGACACCACCTCGAACATCTTGCGGGTGGCGCCGGCGGTGCCGGTGCCGATGGTGTCGCCCAGAGACACCTCGTAGCAGCCCATGGCATAGAGTTCGCGGGCGACCCGGGCCACCTGCTCGGGGGCCACGTCGCCTTCATAGGGGCAACCCAGCACGCAGGACACGTAACCGCGCACCGTCACCCCGTGTTGCCGTGCCGCGTCCATGATCGGCACGAAACGCTCCAGGCTTTCGCTGATCGAGCAATTGATGTTGCGCTGGGAGAAGGCTTCGGACGCGGCGGCGAACACCGCGACCTCCTTGACCCCCGAGGCGATGGCATCTTCAAAACCGCGCAGGTTGGGGGCGAGCGCACCGTAGGTCACGCCGGGCTTGCGCTGGATCTGCGCGAACACATCGGCGGAACCGGCCATCTGCGGCACCCATTTTGGGGACACGAAACTGCCGACTTCTATATAGCCCAGGCCCGCGGCCGTGAGCGCGTCGACCAGCTGTACCTTGTCGGCGACGCTGATGGGTTGGGCTTCGTTTTGCAGACCATCGCGTGGGCCGACTTCGACAAGGCGTACGTGGGACGGTAGGGACATGGGATTGGACCTGTGTAGTTGAACCATAACCTGTAGGAGCGAGCATGCTCGCGATGGAAGCTCAGGCACCGCGGGCTTTCAGGTAGCCAGCGTCATCGTTGACGACCATCGCGAGCGTGCTCGCTCCTACAGGGGAGGGTGGTTACTGGACGGCCTGCTGGCTCTTGAGGGTTTGTTCCAGCGCCTGCACGCAGCGCTCTTCGGCGGTGTCGAGTTCCAGTTTCATCTGTTCGATGTCCAGCAGTTGCTGTTCCAGCTGGGCCCGGCGTTCGCTGATTTTCGCCAGCATGCTGTGCAGTTGCTTGGTGTTACCGCTGGACGGGTCGTAGAGTTCGATCAGCTCGCGGCATTCGGCCAGGGAAAAGCCGATGCGCTTGCCTCGCAGGATCAGTTTCAGGCTCACCTTGTCCCGGGGCGAATAGATACGCTCCTGACCCCGGCGCTCGGGGGTGAGCAGGCCTTGTTCTTCATAAAAGCGAATGGCCCGGGTGGTGATGTCGAGCTCGCGGGCAAGGTCGGAAATGCTGTAGGTCTGGCTGCTCATGGAAGCGCTCACGAAAGGTCATGACACTAAGCTAAAGGCAGGTTGACGTATACGTCAAGGGGGAGGGTTTACTGGTGTCTTTACGGGCCTCTTCGCGGGCAAGCCTCGCTCCTACAGGTTCGCAAAAAATTGCGGACGACCGGTATCTCTGTAGGAGCGAGGCTTGCCCGCGAAGAAGGTGACGCGCTGCTGCGACCTACGCACTCTCGAGTTTTTTCTCATGCGCCGTCACCTGCTGGCACAACTCGATCATCTGCTCGCGCATCCAGCGGTTGGCCGGGTCCTGGTCGGTGCTTTCGTGCCAGTAGAGGTGAGTTTCGACCGGCGGTACATCGTTGACCGGCAAATTGAACGCGTGCAAATCGTTACGGCGGGCGAAACGTTCCGGCACGGTCATGACCATGTCGGTCTGCTGCATCACTTGCGAGGCCATCAGGTAATGCTGGGAGCGCAGGGCGATCTTGCGCTGGATGCCCATCTTGCCCAGCGCCAGGTCGACATAACCCAGGCCGCTGCGGCGACTGGAAATATGGATGTGAGTCAGCCCCAGATACTCATCGAGCGTGAGCTTTTCCTTGCCCGCCAGCGGGTGCCCCTTGCGCATGGCGCAGACGTAACGGTCCTCCATCAGCTTGACGTGGCGCACTTGCGGGTCGGTGTTGAGCGGCGCGTCCACGGCAAAATCCAGGCGCCCGGCGGCCAGTTCCTTGGTGGTTTCGCGGCGTTTGGACAAAAAGCTTTCGATGATCACCGTGGGCGCCAGGCGGCGCAGGCGCTGGAAAAGCGGCGGCAGGATCACCGCCTCGGTGAGGTCGGTCATGCTGATGCGGTAGGTCTTGACCGCCTGCTGTGGATTGAAGATGCGGCTTTCCTGCACGGAGACGCGCAGCAGCGAGAGCGCGTTGCGCACCGGGCCGATGATGTTCTGCGCCATGGGCGTGGGCACCATGCCCTGGGCGGTACGCACGAACAGCGGATCGTTGAAGGTCTCGCGCAGGCGGGCCAGGGCATTGGACACCGCAGGCTGGGTAATGCCGACGATCTGCCCGGCGCGAGTCAGGTTGGCTTCGGTGTAGATCGCGTCGAAGACGATGAAAAGGTTGAGGTCGACCTTGCTCAGATTCATGCGCTGCACTCTTGTTATAAGGTGTTATCGGGACGTCTTCTTCGGACCCGGGAGGGCCTTGGCAATCAGCCGATCATATATCGGTGATGAATGTTAATACACGCCGAGAATAGGCTAGGTAAATTTTCGTAGCTGTTCTAGCATCGATTGCATGATCTAAACAACCTCCCCCAAGAAGGTATCTGCTCATGGATTTCGCTTATTCGCCCAAGGTCCAGGAACTGCGCGAACGCGTGACTGCGTTCATGGACACCTACGTTTATCCGGCCGAAGCCGTGTTCGAGCGCCAGGTCGCCGAGGGTGACCGCTGGCAGCCGACGGCGATCATGGAAGAACTCAAACTCAAGGCAAAGGCCGAAGGCCTGTGGAATTTGTTTCTTCCTGAGTCCGAACTCGGCGCCGGCCTGACCAACCTTGAATACGCACCACTGGCGGAAATCATGGGCCGCTCGCTGCTGGGCCCGGAGCCGTTCAACTGCTCGGCGCCGGACACCGGCAACATGGAAGTGCTGGTGCGCTACGCCAATGAAGAGCAGAAGCAGCGCTGGCTTGAGCCGCTGCTGCGCGGCGAGATCCGCTCGGCCTTCGCCATGACCGAGCCGGACGTGGCGTCTTCCGATGCCACCAACATGGCGGCGCGCGCAGTGCGCGACGGCGACGAGTGGGTGATCAACGGCAAGAAATGGTGGACCTCCGGCGCCTGCGACCCGCGCTGCAAAATCCTGATTTTCATGGGCCTGAGCAACCCGGATGCACCGCGTCATGCCCAGCATTCGATGATTCTGGTGCCGGTCGATTCCCCCGGCGTGAAGATCATCCGCCCGCTGCCGGTGTTCGGTTACGACGACGCGCCTCACGGCCACGCTGAAGTGCTGTTCGACAACGTGCGGGTGCCATACGAAAACGTGCTGTTGGGTGAGGGTCGCGGATTCGAGATTGCCCAGGGTCGTCTTGGCCCGGGCCGGATTCACCACTGCATGCGTTCGATCGGCATGGCCGAGCGCGCGCTGGAACTGATGTGCAAGCGTTCGGTGGCGCGCACGGCGTTCGGCAAGCCGCTGGCGCGACTGGGCGGTAACGTCGACAAGATCGCCGACTCGCGGATGGAAATCGACATGGCGCGCCTGCTGACCTTGAAGGCGGCGTACATGATGGACACCGTCGGCAACAAGGTGGCTCGGAGCGAGATTGCGCAGATCAAGGTGGTGGTGCCGAACGTAGCCTTGCGGGTGATCGACCGGGCGATCCAGATCCATGGCGGGGCAGGGGTGTCGAACGATTTCCCGCTGGCCTACATGTACGCCATGCAGCGCACCCTGCGCCTGGCCGACGGCCCGGACGAAGTGCACCGCGCGGCGATCGGCAAGTTCGAAATCGGCAAGTATGTGCCGAAAGAGATGTTGCGTAACGGGCAGTAACAGACACCGCGTAATCGTTCATCGCGAGCAGGCTCGCTCCCACAGGGATCACCAATACCTTTGTGGGAGCGAGCCTGCTCGCGATAGCGTCGGTCGATTCACTGCATCAGCTTCAGATTCAGTACACCCAAACCTCAACCCGCCGATTCTTGATCCTGCCTTCGTCCGCGCTATTGGCCGCCACCGGCATTTCCGCGCCGAAGCCGCGCACCTCGCGCAACACCACGCCGCTTTTCACCAGTTCCCGTCGTACCGCCATGGCCCGCAGTTTCGATAGCAGGTCGGCGCGTGCCGGGTCGCTCTTGGCGTCGCCGAAGCCAACCAGGGTGATCTGCCGATCGTTCTTCTCATGCTGCTTTATATAGTCGAGCACCCGCGTCAGGTCCTGCCGGGCCTTGTTGTCCAGCGTGGCGCTGCCTTCCTCGAAACGAAAATTCACCGACAGCCGCTGGGCGTGACGGCTGAGTCCCTGATAACCCTCGGGCATCAGCGCGTTCGGCGTGACGGCCATGGCCTGCACGGTCTGGGCGATGAAACCGTTTGCGGCGACGATCGCCTGGCCCTGGGTGCTTTGGGTAAACGCCACCAGCGCCTCGGCCCATCGATTGTTGCCGGCCGGCGGCAGGTAAAAGAACAGACGGCGGGACAACGGGTAGTCTTCGGTGGCGATCAGGCTATTGAGCGGAAGCATGGCCTGAGACTGGCCATCGACAATCGCCACCGCCTTGGCCTGACGCACGTAGGGCAGGCCAATGAAACCGATGCCCTGCGGATCGAGGCTGATGGCGTCGGACAACTGCTCGCTGGATTCGAAGCGTTTCGCGGCGCCGCTCAGGGTTTTCCCGCGGCCGCTGAGCACCAGTTCCTTGAAAGTGTCGTAAGTGCCGGATTGATCATCCCGCGCATACAGATGAATCGGACCGCCGCTGCCGCCGACTTCTTCCCAGGTTTTGACGTCGCCACTGAAAATCCGCGCCAGTTGCACGGTGTCCAGTTGGTTCAGCGGGTTTTGCGGGTGAAGGATGATCGCCAGGCCGTCGATGGCGATGACCTGTTCGGCGCCGGGGCTTTTCAGATCACCCAGGGCTTGCAGGTCTGTCACCTCGCGGTCCTTGATCGGGCGCGAAGATGCGGCGAGGTCGGCGTTGCCGATTTTCAGCGCGGCAAAGCCGGTGCTGGAACCGTGGGCCGCCAGTTCCACCTCGACCCGGCGCCCCTGGGCGGTTTCGCCGACGATGCGCAGTTCGTTGGCGGTGTCCGGGGTTTCGCTGTGAATGTTGACCAAGCCCTGTTGGCGCATCAGGCCCTTGACCAACGCCGGACCCAACGCAGCGCCGATGGTGTTGGAACCCTGGATGCGCAGCACCGGGCCGTGTTCCGGCGTCGGCAAATCCCCGGCTGAAGCCGTCAGCGGCAGCCAGGTGCAGAGCAATAACAGGAACAACACGCGCAGCGTCATGCCGGCACCTTTTTAGACAAGGAAAGTGCCGGGAGAATAAGTCAGTAACATTACTGAAAAATGACGGTTTCCATTGTGGGAGCGGGCTTGCTCGCGAATGCGGTGTGTCAGTCGCCACATGTATTGATTGACACACCGCCTTCGCGGGCAAGCCCGCTCCCACAAGGGGATTGTGTGAGCCCGTGATCAGCTCAATTCAAGCCAGATCGGCGCATGATCCGACGGTTTTTCCATACCGCGCAGTTCATAGTCGACTCCAGCCGCCTTGACCCGCGGCAGCAAGCCGTGGGAGGCGAGGATCACGTCGATACGCAGGCCGCGCTTGGGTTCGTCTTCAAACCCACGGCTGCGGTAGTCGAACCAGCTGAAGACATCAGCCACTTCGGGGTTCAGGTGGCGGAAGCTGTCGGTCAGGCCCCAGTTCTTCAGGCGCGCCATCCACTCGCGTTCTTCGGGAAGGAAGCTGCATTTGCCGGTTTTCAGCCAGCGCTTCATGTTGTCCGGGCCGATGCCGATGTCGCAGTCTTCCGGGGAAATGTTCACGTCGCCCATGACCACCAGCGACTGGTCGTTCTTGAACTGGCTTTCCAGCAAGACTTGCAGATCGCTGTAGAAGCGCGCCTTGGCCGGGAATTTGGTCGGGTGGTCGCGGCTTTCACCCTGGGGGAAGTAGCCGTTCATGATGGTGACCGGCGCGCCGTTGGCGTCGGCGAAGGTGCCCCAGATGAAGCGGCGCTGGGCGTCTTCTTCGTCGCTGGCAAAGCCCTTGTGCACGGCAATCGGTTCCTGGCGCGAGAGCAGGGCGACGCCGTAGTGGCCTTTCTGGCCGTGGAAATACACGTGGTAGCCCAGGGCTTTGACTTCATCGAGGGGGAACTGGTCGTCGTGGACCTTGGTTTCCTGCAACCCGATCACATCGGGCTGGTGCTTTTCTATCAGCGCCGCCAGCTGATGGGGACGGGCGCGCAGCCCGTTGATGTTGAAGGAGACGATCTTCATGGTCGGCAGTCCTGGCAAAAAGGGCGATGCTAGCTGACCTGTAGGAATCGGGCCAGTGTTGTAGTGGGGCAAGTCTCGCTCCAAGCGTCTATACCTGTGGGGGAACTGTATCGTCGCCCACAGCTCGTACTAAAAGAGCGCAGCCACTCGAGCTGTGCCGGGGAGATCAACCGTCATGCCCGAAACATCCACCGCCATCGCCGATATCCACATGCTCGACAGCGGCTATGCCCGCGAAGCGCGTTCCCTGTTGTATCAGGCGTATCGGCACGAGCCGACCTTCAGTTACCTGTTCGAAGCCGAGCGCCCGGGCTACGAGCAGCGGGTGCGCGCCACGGTGCGCGAACTGGTCACGCAGCACTTCATGCAGGACTTGCCGGCCATCGGCCTGCTGGTCAACGACCGCCTGATCGGCATCGCCCTGATCGCGCCACCGCAACGTCGGCTCGGCATCACCGAAAGCTGGGCCTGGCGCCTGCGCATGGTGCTCAGCACCGGTTTTCGCTGCACCCGTCGCTACCTCGAATATCACGATGCGGTCGCCGCGTGCTCGCCGTCGGACTCGGTGCATGTCCTGCCGTTGCTGGGGATTCACCCGCAATTCCAGGGCAAGCACTTTGGCGAACAGCTGCTGCAAGCGGTGCACAACTGGTGCGCGGTGGATGAAACTTCCCAGGGCGTGGTGCTCGACACCGGCGATGAGCGCTATCTGGAGTTCTACAAGCGCCAGGGCTACGAGGAAATTGGCGAGGTGGCGGTGGGGCCGGTGCGCGACCACGTGTTTTTTCACCCCAACCCCCAGGTGGTGCAGAGCGCGACGGCCTGAGTGGCGAACTTTTGCGGCGTCCCGGGCTCTATCACCGTCCGACGCCCGTGATAGCATCCGCGCTTATGAAGTTTCCAGGAAGAATCACCAGTGGCGTGCTCCTGCTGATCAGCAGCTGCACGGCACTGGCCCAAAGTGAATTGGATGTGCGGATCAAACCGTCCAACGATGCACTCAAAGCCAATATAGAAGGCTATATCGGCAGTCTCGGCGATCGTGACGAAGAGGCGCTGCTGCGCTTCAGTCGCGGCGCCGAAGAACAGGCGCGCAAGGCCGCCCAGGCCCTGGGCTATTACCAGCCGCAGATCGACAGCACCGTCACCGGCGGCAAGACCCCGCACCTGATACTCAACATCGAACCCGGCGAGCCGGTGCACCTGCGCAACGTCACCATCCGCGTCGACGGTCCTGCGGCCTCCCTCAAGTCCTTTCGTGTGCCCGAGAACCATGCGCTGCAAACCGGCGCCGTGCTCAATCATGGGCAATACGACGACGCCAAGCGGCTGATCCAGAATCAGGCCTCGCGCTTCGGTTTCTTCAGCGGTCGGTTCACCAGTTCGAAACTGGCGGTCGACCCGCGGGCTGGCGTAGCGGATATCGAGTTGATCTACGACAGCGGTCCGCGTTACTCCATGGGCAAGGTCAGTTTCGAGGGCGACACCCCGTTCGATGAAGACCTGCTGCAACGCATGGTGCCGTTCAAGGCCGGTACGCCCTACGACTCCGAACTGATCGCCGAACTCAGCCAGGCGCTGCAATCGAGCGGCTATTTCGAGGCCGTGCGGGTCGATGCCGCGCCTACGGCGGCGAAAGACAACGTGATCCCGGTCGACGTCAAGCTGGACACCCGCAAGCCACGGACCTTGGGCCTGGGGCTTGGTTATTCCACCGACGTCGGCCCGCGGGTCAAGGCCAACTGGACCCGCCACTGGGTCAATCCCCAAGGTCACAGTTATGGCTGGGAAACCGAAATCTCCGCGCCACGGCAGAACGTCGGGGTGTTCTACGACATTCCACTGGACCCGCCGCTGACCGACAAACTGCGTTTCGCCGGCGGCTACCAGAACGAAGAAATCGCCGACAAGGACAGCCTCAGCAAGCTGCTGACCCTGGGCCCGGAGTGGCACAGCAAGTTGCCCAGTGGCTGGCAACGGGTGGTGTCGCTCAAGTGGCAGCGCGAGGAATACCGACTGGGCGACGACTCCGGACTCAGTACCTTGCTGATGCCCGGCGTGAGCTACACCTACCTGAAAAGCGACAACCGCATCGACCCGCACAACGGCTATCGCCTGGCATTCGAAACCAAGGTGGCCAAGGAAGGGCTGGGTTCGGACAACAATCTGGTGTACGGCTCGGCGCTGGTCAAAGGCTTGACCACGGTGTTCGACAAACACCGCTTCCTCGGCCGGGTGCAGGTCGGCGGTAGCGCCACCAACGGCTTCAAATCGATCCCGCCTTCCTTGCGTTTCTTCGCCGGTGGCGATCAGAGCGTGCGCGGCTACGACTATCAGAGCCTGTCCCCGGAAAACAACCAGGGCGACCGCATCGGTGGCCGCTACATGGTGACGGCCAGTGCCGAGTACCAATATTCGGTGGCCGAAAAATGGCGGGTCGCGACATTTGTCGATCAGGGCAACGCCTTCAATAACCTTGAACTGCCAAGCCTCAAGACCGGGGTCGGTATCGGCGTGCGCTGGGTATCGCCGGTGGGGCCGATCCGCCTCGACCTGGCCCATGCGCTGGACGACGATGGCGGTATCCGATTGCACTTTTCCATGGGGCCAGAGTTGTGAAGCCTGTTTTTGTAAGGCGAGGTTTGAAGATTGTGTCACTGGCGATTCTGGCGCTGCTGTTGCTGATCGTCGTGACATTGACCAGCGTGCTCGGCACAGCGACCGGCAGCCGCTGGGCGCTGGGATTCGTGCCGGGTCTGACCCTGGACAACTTCCAGGGCCGACTCGGCAGCCAGTGGAGCGCCGATCATCTGTTGTGGGAACAGGGCAGCGACCGGGTCGAACTGAACAAAGTGATCTTCGCCTGGCGGCCGCTGTGCCTGACCCGCATGACCCTGTGCATCGATCAGCTGAAGGCCGATCAGGTCAGCCTGCAAATTCCCCCGAGCAACGACGCGCCAGACAGCGGGCCGATCAGCCTCCCGGACTTGAAGCTGCCCGTGGCCCTGGAACTGGGCGACATTCAGGTCGGCAGCCTGCTGTTCAACGGCAGCGAACAGCTCAAGGGCCTGCAACTGGCGGCGCACTGGACCGCCAACGGCCTGCAGATTGATTCGGTGAAATTGCAGCGCGACGAACTGAGCCTGAATCTCTCCGGCCTGCTGCAACCCACCGGCAATTGGCCGCTCAAGGCCGAAGGCAACCTGACCCTGCCTTCGCCCGGCACCGAGCCTTGGGCGCTGGCGCTGAATGTCGACGGTGAGCTGCTGAAAACCTTGAATCTGAAAGCCGACAGCAGCGGTTACCTGAACGGACAACTGACTGGCGAGCTGCAAGCTCTGGCGGAAAATCTGCCGGCCAAGGTGCGTATCACCGCCGATAGTTTCAAGCCCGTCGCCGATCTGCCGGACACCCTGCAATTCAATCAACTGGTTCTCACCGGTGAAGGTGACCTGAAGAACGGTTACCAGCTAGTGGGCAGCGCGACACTGCCCGCCGAAAAAGGACCGGTGGCACTGGCTCTGCAAGGCAAGGTCGACGCCAATGGCGCGCAAATCGCCGCCCTGGACCTGAGCGCCAGCGACAAGCAAAGCCTGAAACTCAGCGGCCAGCTGGACTGGAGCAAGGGTTTGACCGCCGACGCGAAAGTCGACTGGCTGGATTTCCCCTGGCACAGCCTGTACCCGGTGATCGACGAACCGGAAGTCACCTTGCGCACCTTCAAGGGCGAAGTGTCCTACACCGACGGCAAGTACCTCGGCCACTTCGACGCCGCGGCGGACGGACCGGCCGGCGCCTTCACCCTGACCAGCCCGTTCGCCGGCGACCTGACAAAAGTCTATCTGCAACAGATCCAGCTGGTGGCCGGGCAGGGCAAGGCCGAAGGGCACCTGAACCTGCAATTCGCCGATGGCATTGCCTGGGACACCGCGCTGGATCTGTCGGCAATCAACCCGGCGTACTGGGTGGCGGAGTTGCCGGGCACCCTCGCCGGACCGCTGCGCAGCAAGGGCGAGTTCAAGAACGAACAGCTCAGCCTGAACGCCGACCTGGACTTGAAGGGCAAACTGCGTGGCCAGCCGGCCGTGCTGCAAGCCAAGGCCGATGGCGCCGGCGAGCAATGGAACCTCAACGCGTTGCAGATCCGTCTCGGCGACAACAGCATCAATGGCAAGGGCAGCCTGCAACAGAAACTCGCCGGGCAGATCGACATCAAGCTGACTCGCCTGGCCCAGCTCTGGCCGCAGTTGCGCGGGCAGATCAATGGCCGGGTCGACGTCGCCGGTACTCTCAAGGCGCCCCAGGGCAAGCTCGACCTGCAAGGCACGCAACTGGCGTTCGCCGAACATCGCCTGCAAAGCCTGAACCTGGACGCCACGCTCGACAGCGCGCAACGGGCGAAAATCGACCTCAAGGGCAGCGGCATCCAGACCGGTGACACGTCACTGGGCACCCTGACCGCCAGTGGCCAGGGCGACATCAAGAACCAGAAACTCGACCTCGATCTGCAAGGGCCGAAGCTGAAACTGGCCCTCGGTTTCGATGGCGCGCTGGACAAGGGCAACTGGCGCGGACGGCTGGCCAATGGCGATATTCAGGCCGGCGGGCAGGACTGGAAGCTGCAGGGTCCGGCAAAGCTTGAGCGTCTGGCGGACGGCAAAATCAACTTCGGCGCCCATTGCTGGATGTCCGGCGCCTCGAGTCTGTGCGGTGAAGATCAGCGCCTGATGCCGGAACCGAAGCTGCGTTATCACCTCAAGCAGTTCCCGATCGAAAGCCTGGCCCAATGGCTGCCGAAGGATTTCGCCTGGAAGGGCAGCCTCAATGCCGACGTGCAACTGGACGTGCCGGCCAGCGGTCCGAACGGCCAGATCAGTATCGATGCCAGCGGCGGCACCCTGCGGGTCAAGGAAAAGGACCAGTGGCTGGACTTCCCGTACCAGACCCTGAACCTCACCAGCAAGCTCACACCCAAGCGCATCGACACCAACCTCAATTTCGTCGGCGGCAAGCTCGGCGAGCTGATGGTGCAGGCGCAGATCAATCCGCTGCCGAAGGACAAGCCCGTGTCCGGTTCATTCCGCCTGAGCGGCCTGGACCTGTCGGTGGCCCGTCCCTTCGTGCCGATGGTGGAAAAATTGACCGGGCGTTTGAACGGCAGCGGCACCATTACCGGTGGCCTGCTGGCGCCGCAGATCAATGGCAATCTGCTGCTCAGCGACGGTGAAGTCTCCGGCCCGGAATTGCCGATGGAGATCGAGGCCCTGCAAGTGCGCGCGGTGATCGCCGGCGAAACCGTGCAACTCAACGGCGACTGGAAAAGCGGCAAGACCGGGCAAGGCAGTCTCAACGGCGATATCGCCTGGGGTCAGGCGCTGGCGATGAATCTGGCACTCAAGGGTTCGCAGTTGCCGGTCACCGTCGAGCCATACGCCAAGCTCGAAGTGGCGCCGGACCTGAAAATCTCGATCAAGGACGACAAGCTCGCGGTCGCCGGCAAAGTGCTCGTGCCCAAGGGCGAGATCACCATTCGCGAATTGCCGCCATCGACGGTCAAGGTCTCCGATGACACGGTGATCGTCGGCCAACAGACCGAAGAGGGCAAACCGCCGATGGCCACGGTCATGGACATCGATGTGGTGGTGGGCGAGGAGAAGCTGGCTTTCTCCGGGTTCGGGCTGACGGCGAACCTGCAGGGGCATGTGCACATCGGCGACAACCTCGACACCCGTGGCGAACTCTGGCTCAACGACGGCCGTTACCGCGCCTATGGCCAGCGCCTGACGGTGCGTCGTGCGCGTCTACTGTTCGCCGGTCCCATCGACCAGCCATATCTGGATATCGAAGCCATCCGCCAGACCGACGATGTGATTGCAGGGATTCGCCTGAGCGGCAGTGCCGAGCAGCCGACCACGCAGATTTTCTCGGAACCGGCCATGAGCCAGGAGCAGGCGCTGTCCTATCTGGTACTCGGTCGTCCGCTGAGCACCAGCGGCGAAGACAACAACATGCTGGCGCAGGCGGCCCTCGGTCTGGGGCTGATGGGCAGTTCCGGGGTGACGGGCAGCCTGGCGAAGAATCTGGGCATCGACGATTTCCAGCTCGATACTCAGGGCAGCGGCAACGCCACCAGCGTGGTCGCCAGCGGCAACCTCTCCGAGAAGCTCAGCCTGCGCTACGGCGTCGGCGTGTTCGAACCGGCCAACACCATCGCCTTGCGCTACAAGCTGAGCAAGAAGGTCTACCTGGAAGCGGCGGGCGGCGTGGCCAGTTCGCTGGATATCTTCTACAAGCGGGACTTCTAGATCCCGTTGTCTCCCAAATCGGCATCGCCCCAATCGCGAGCAGGCTCGCTCCCACAAGGATCACACTGACCTCTGTGGGAGCTTTATGAGCACATACCTGTGGCGAGGGGGCTTGTCGAAACGTCGCACCGCCCCGTTGGACTGCGCAGCAGTCCCGTCTTTTTGGGGTCGCTTCGCGACCCAGCGGGGGCAAGCCCCCTCGCCACAGGAATTGTGTTCACCCCTAAATCCGACGCCATTGGTCAACTAATTGCAAAGCAACCTAACTATTACGTTGACATTGGCTGCCTAGGCAGTAACATCTGGTCATACATTCACTGCCTAAGCAGCTAATCGGTGGTCAGATGAAACATTTCTCTCCAGACAACTTCCACAATTGCCATCTCGGCATGCTGCTCGGACGTGCCGCGCTGCTCAAGGACCGCATCCTCGACACGCACATGGAACCCCACGGCATTACCGCCGCGCAGTTCAAGGTGCTGATCATCATCGCCCAGTATGGCGTCGATTCGCCGGGCGAGCTGTGCCGCCACCTGTCCCTGGACAGCGGCTCGATGACCCGCATGCTCGATCGTCTGGAGCAGAAAGGTTTCCTCGCTCGCCAACGCTCCGAAGAAGATCGCCGTCAGGTACGGCTGGTGCTGACAGAAGAGGGTCAGTCGCTGGCCGACCGCCTGCCGCACATCGGCGCCGACGCCATGAACGAACTGGCAGGTGCCGTTTCTCCCGAAGAGCTGCAAACCCTGGAAAACATCCTCAAGAAAATACTGCTGGCGGCCGGTGACTCGATCACCGTGCTGCGGTTGGGTGGTACTCATGAACAGTAAAACCGTACGCACGGGCCTGAGCCTGGTGCTGCTGGCCATGACCCTGGCCGGTTGCGCCAACTACAGCGGCCTGAACCCCGAAGGCGTCAGCCTCGATGCCAAGAGCCTCAAGGCCGGACAATCCCTCAACGGTGTCACCCTGTCGCCGGCAGCCTGGCCGCAAAGCGACTGGTGGAAGACTCTTGGCGATCCGCAGCTCGACGGTCTGATCCGCGAAGCCCTGCACGACAGCCCGGACATGCAGATCGCCGACGCCCGCGCCCATCAAGCCAGCGCCGCGGCATCGGCCGCCGACGCCGAACGGATGCCGACCCTAGATGCCAGCGCCGGTGTCAGCCGTTCGCGCTTTGCCAAGGATCAGGATCCGCTGGGGCAGGGCGATCACTACGCCACCGTGCGCAGCCTGGCAGCCACCTTCAATTACAACTTCGATCTCTGGGGCGGTCAGCGTGACGCCTGGGAAGCCGCGCTGGGCCAGGCCCGTGCCGCCGAAGTCGACCGTCAGGCCGCGCAGTTGACCCTGTCCGCCGACGTCGCCCGCGCCTACAGCGATCTGGGGCTGGCGCACATTGTCTATGACCTGTCCGCCGAGGACCTCAAACGCACGAGGCAGATGCTCGACCTGAGCCAGCGTCGCCTGGCGTCCGGGATCGACAGCCAGTATCAGTTCCAGCAGACCGAAAGCCTTGAAGCCACTTCCCAGGCCAACCTGATCGACGCCGAAAAACGCCTGAACAGCGCGAAAATCGCCCTGGCCGTGTTGCTCGGCAAAGGCCCGGACCGTGGCAATGAAATAGCCCGCCCGCAAATCCTCAAGGCCAGCGCCGTGGCTTTGCCGTCGGTATTGCCCGCCGAGTTGCTCGGCCGACGTCCGGACCTGGTGGCCGCGCGCTGGCGGGTGGAGGCGGCGAGCAAGAGCATCGACGCCGGCAAGACCCGCTTCTATCCCAACTTGAACCTCAGTGCCGCTGCCGGTGCCGAATCCTTGTTGGGCGACGCGATGTTCGGTTCGGCCAGTCGCTTCTTCAACATCGCACCGACGATTTCGGTGCCGATTTTCGACGGCGGCCGCCTGCGAGCCGACCTCGATTCCCGCGACGCCGACTACGACCTGGCGGTGGCGCAGTACAACAAAAGCCTGGTCAAGGCGCTGGGGGATGTCAGCGACAGCATCAACCAGCTGCGTGACATCGGCCGGCAGATCGCCGCCCAGCAGCACGCCACCGACATTGCCCAGCAGTCTTACAACACCGTGGTCCAGCGGTACGGTTCCGGCATCGGTAACTACCTGGACGTGCTCAGCATCGAGCAGCAATTGCTTCAGGCCCAGCGTCAGCTGGCCAGCCTGAATGCCGAGCAGATCGACCTGTCGATCCAACTGATGCAGGCGCTGGGTGGCGGGTTTCAACCAGAGGCCATCGCTTCCTCGACTACAGCCGCTCCAGCCACGCTGACTCACTAATTCAAGGTATTTGTCATGGCCACTGCCGATACAACCTCAACTGAAACAACCCAGGGAAATCCCAACTCGGGCAAGCGCAAGTTCATGCTGCTGATCCTCGCCATCGTGGTCGTGTTGTGCGGCGCGGGCGTGTGGGCTTATCACGAGTTTTACGGGCGCTGGAGCGAAAGCACCGACGACGCCTACGTCAACGGCAACGTAGTGGAAATCACCCCGCTGACTACGGGTACGGTGGTCAGCATCGGTGCCGATGATGGCGATCTGGTGCAGGAAGGCCAGGTGCTGGTGAACTTCGACCCCAACGATGCCCAGATCGGCCTGCAAAACGCCCAGGCTTCCCTGGCGCGCACCGTGCGTCAGGTCCGTGGTCTGTACAGCAACGTCGACGGCCAGAGAGCCCAGGTCAACGCCCAACAGGCCGAAGTGCAAAAGGCCCAGGACAACTACAACCGCCGTAAGAATCTCGCCGCCGGCGGGGCGATTTCCCAGGAAGAACTGTCCCACGCCCGTGACGACCTGACCTCGGCGCAAAACGCCTTGGCCAACGCCCAGCAGAAACTCAAGACCACCAGCGCTCTGGTGGACGACACCGTGGTGTCTTCGCACCCGGACGTGATGGCGGCCGCCGCGCAATTGCGCCAGGCCTACCTGAACAATGCTCGCAGCACCCTGATCGCACCGGTCACCGGCTACGTGGCCAAACGCACCGTGCAACTGGGCCAGCGGGTCCAGCCGGGCGAGGCGCTGATGGCGGTGATCCCGCTCAATCAACTGTGGATCGACGCCAACTTCAAGGAAACCCAGCTGCGTGACATGCGCATCGGCCAGCCGGTGGAAATTGAAACCGACCTCTACGGCAGCAGTGTGAAATACAGCGGCACCATCGACAGCCTCGGTGCCGGAACCGGCAGCGCCTTTGCCCTGCTGCCGGCGCAGAACGCCACCGGTAACTGGATCAAGATCGTCCAGCGGGTGCCGGTGCGGATTCATGTCAACGCCGATGAACTGGCCAAACACCCGTTGCGCGTCGGTCTGTCGACCATCGTCGATGTCGATCTGCACGACCAGAGCGGCCCGGTGCTGGCCCAGCAGCCGCCGCAAAAGGCCTCGTTCAGCACTAGCATCTACGACCGCCAGTTGGCCGAAGCCGACGCCATGATTACGCAACTGATTCACGACAACAGCGCCTCGGTCAGCAAGACCGCGAAACGCTGATTCGCCAATCCGTCGGCCGCGCCTGTGACGGGCGCGGCGCCCACCCGGTTTCCAAGGATTCGCGATGAGCAATAACGCCTCTTTCACGCCACCCAGCCTGGTGCTCAGCACCATCGGCCTGTCGCTGGCGACCTTCATGCAGGTGCTCGACACCACCATCGCCAACGTGGCCTTGCCGACGATTTCCGGCAACCTGGGCGTGAGTGCGGAGCAGGGCACCTGGGTCATTACCTCGTTTGCCGTGAGCAACGCCATCGCCTTGCCGCTGACCGGCTGGCTCAGCCGGCGCTTCGGCGAGGTGAAGCTGTTTGTATGGGCGACGCTGCTGTTCGTGCTGGCGTCGTTCCTCTGCGGGATTTCCACCTCGATGCCGGAACTGGTGGGCTTTCGTGTCCTGCAAGGGGTCGTGGCGGGGCCGTTGTACCCGATGACCCAGACCCTGCTGATTGCGGTCTACCCGCCGGCGAAACGGGGGATGGCCCTGGCGCTGCTGGCGATGGTGACGGTAGTGGCGCCGATTGCCGGGCCGATTCTCGGCGGCTGGATCACCGACAGCTATAGCTGGCCGTGGATTTTCTTCATCAACGTGCCGATCGGGCTGTTCGCCGCCTGGGTGGTGACGCAGCAGATGAAGAAACGGCCGGTGGTTACCAGTCGCCAGCCGATGGATTACGTCGGTCTGATCGCGTTGATCATCGGCGTCGGTGCCTTGCAGATCGTGCTCGACAAGGGCAATGACGCGGACTGGTTCGAATCGAACTTCATTATTATTGGTACGGCCATTTCCGTGGTCGCCCTGGCGTTTTTCGTGATCTGGGAAATGACCGACGAGCATCCGGTGGTGAACCTGCGGCTGTTCGCTCACCGTAACTTCCGTTACGGCACCATCGTGTTGATTCTGGGTTACGCCGGGTTCTTCGGGATCAACCTGATCCTGCCGCAGTGGCTGCAGACGCGGCTAGGCTACACCGCGACCTGGGCCGGTTTCGCCGTGGCGCCGTTGGGCATCCTGCCGGTGCTGCTGTCACCGTTCGTCGGCAAATACGCGCCGCGCTTCGACATGCGGGTGCTGGCGGGCGGGGCGTTCCTGGCCATTGGTTTGAGCTGTTTCATGCGTGCCGGTTTCACCAATGAAGTGGACTTCCAGCACATCGCCATGGTGCAGCTGTTCATGGGGATCGGCGTGGCCCTGTTCTTCATGCCGACCCTGACCATCCTGCTGTCGGATTTGCCTCCGCATCAGATTGCCGACGGCTCGGGCCTGGCCACGTTCCTGCGGACCCTGGGCGGCAGTTTCGCGGCGTCGTTGACCACCTGGATCTGGATCCGCCGCGCCGACCAGCACCATGCGTACCTGACCGAAAGCATCACCCAGTACGACCCGGCCACCCGCGAGACGCTGACGCAGTTGGGCGGAGAAGGGGCCAAGGCGTACACGCAGCTGGAGCAGATGGTTACCAGCCAGGCGTACATCATGTCCACGGTGGACTACTTCACCTTGCTGGGCTGGATGTTCATGGGGCTGATCCTGATTGTCTGGCTGGCAAAACCACCGTTCACGGCCAAGGCCGGGCCTGCGGCCTCCGCCGGCCACTAAGACCTCCGCTGCCCCCTGTAGGAGCTAGCTTGCTCGCGATGGACGTTAACGATGACGCGGGAAGCCTGACACCCCGCGGTGCGCCAACCTTCATCGCGAGCAAGCTCGCTCCTACAGGGCAGGCGCAGCCAACTGCGGCGGCGGGGCGAAGTCGAAGGGGGCGAGGGTGTAGCCGCTGTCGTCCACTTGTAGCGCCCAACCCTGACGATCCCAATCCCCCAACACGATGCGCCGTGCGGCCTGGTCGCCGATCTGCAACTTGTGAATCGCCGGACGATGGGTATGCCCGTGGATCAGGGTCTTCACCCCGTATTCCTGCATGATCCGCGGAATTTCCTCCGGCGTGACATCGACGATGTCATTGGCCTTCATCCGCGTTTGCGCGCGGCTTTCGCTGCGCAGCTTGCGCGCCAGCTTGTGCCGGGTGCGCAGCGGCAGATGGCGCAGGATGAACAGGGTGACGGGGTTACGCAGGTAGCGACGCAGCTTCATATAGGCTTCGTCGCGGGTGCACAGGCTGTCGCCGTGCATCAACAGCACCGGCTCGCCATTGAACGGCACGACACTCGGATCTTTCAGCAACGTGCAGCCGGCCTGTTTGCAGAAGGCCTGGCCCAGCATGAAATCGCGATTGCCGTGCATGAGAAAGATGGCCGTGCCGCTGTCGCTCAATTCGCGCAGGGCCTGGCAGATGGAACGCTGGAAAGGGGTCATGGCGTCGTCGCCAATCCACGCTTCGAAGAAGTCGCCCAGAATGTACAGCGCACTCGCCGAGCGGGCGCGTCCGGCGAGCAAATCCAGAAACGCCCGGGTAATGTCCGGGCGCTCCTCTTCCAGATGCAAGTCTGAAATCAGCAATATCACTCAATGATCTCGGCTTTCTCGATGATCACGTCGTCTGCTGGTACGTCTTGGTGGCCGGCCTTGGAAGTGGTGGCAACACCTTTGATCTTGTCGACAACGTCGGTGCCTGCGGTGACTTTACCGAATACCGCGTAGCCCCAGCCCTGAACGTTCTTGCCGCTGTGGTTCAGGAAGCTGTTGTCGGTCACGTTGATGAAGAACTGTGCCGAAGCCGAATGCGGCTCCATGGTACGGGCCATGGCGATGGTGTACTTGTCGTTGGAAAGACCGTTGTCGGCTTCGTTCTGGATGCTCGGGCGCTTGTCTTTCTTTTCTTTCATGCCTGGCTCGAAACCGCCGCCCTGGATCATGAAGTTACCGATGACACGGTGGAAAACGGTGTTTTCGTAGTGACCGGCTTTGACGTACTCGACGAAGTTGGCCACGGTGATCGGAGCCTTGGCAGCGTCCAGTTCCAGAACGATGTCGCCAAAGTTGGTAGTCAGTTTGACTTGGGTCATGATCGGTACTCTTTGTAGGGAATTCGTGGGCATTGGAACATTTCATTCCGTTACCGGTTCAGCCTGATCGGCCAAGCTGCGCAGTTTAGCGTGACAGACGCGAATTTCGAGGCTGTTTTTTCGTTTGTCGCCGATTAAATGCGACCGTTTGCCAAGCACGCTCTGTCAGGTGCTTGACGGCATCGGCTATGATAGCGGCTTTGTTTTGTCCGGCCTCGACCCAGGCCACGCACTTCGCCAAGGATTCTATGAGCAAGCCCACTGTCGACCCTACCTCGAATGCCAAGACCGGCCCTGCCGTGCCGGTCAACTTCCTGCGGCCGATCATCCAGGCGGACCTGGACTCGGGTAAGCACACGCAGATCGTCACCCGTTTCCCGCCTGAGCCCAACGGCTATCTGCACATCGGTCACGCCAAGTCGATCTGCGTGAACTTCGGTCTGGCCCAGGAGTTCGGCGGCGTCACGCACCTGCGTTTCGACGACACCAACCCGGCCAAGGAAGACCAGGAATACATCGACGCGATCGAAAGCGACGTCAAGTGGCTGGGCTTCGAGTGGTCCGGCGAAGTGCGCTACGCCTCGCAATACTTCGACCAGCTGCACGACTGGGCCGTCGAGCTGATCAAGGCCGGCAAGGCCTATGTCGACGACCTGACCCCGGAGCAGGCCAAGGAATACCGTGGCAGCCTGACCGAGCCTGGCAAGAACAGCCCGTTCCGCGACCGCAGCGTCGAAGAGAACCTGGACTGGTTCGCCCGCATGCGCGCCGGTGAGTTCCCGGACGGCGCTCGCGTTCTGCGCGCCAAGATCGACATGGCCTCGCCGAACATGAACCTGCGCGACCCGATCATGTACCGCATCCGTCATGCGCATCACCACCAGACCGGCGACAAGTGGTGCATCTACCCGAACTATGACTTCACCCACGGTCAGTCGGACGCCATCGAAGGCATCACCCACTCGATCTGCACCCTGGAGTTCGAAAGCCATCGCCCGCTGTATGAATGGTTCCTCGAGCACCTGTCAGTGCCGGCCAACCCGCGCCAGTACGAGTTCAGCCGCCTGAACCTGAACTACACCATCACCAGCAAGCGCAAGCTCAAGCAACTGGTCGATGAGAAGCACGTCAACGGCTGGGACGATCCGCGCATGTCCACGCTGTCGGGCTTCCGTCGCCGTGGCTACACGCCGAAATCGATCCGCAACTTCTGCGAAATGATCGGCACCAACCGTTCCGACGGCGTGGTCGACTTCGGCATGCTCGAATTCAGCATCCGCGACGACCTCGACCAGAGCGCCCCGCGCGCCATGTGCGTGCTGCGTCCGCTGAAGGTCGTGATCACCAACTATCCGGAAGGCCAGGTCGAGAACCTCGAACTGCCGTGCCACCCGAAAGAAGACATGGGCGTGCGCGTCTTGCCGTTCGCCCGCGAGATCTACATCGACCGCGACGACTTCATGGAAGAGCCGCCGAAAGGCTACAAGCGCCTGGAACCGGCTGGCGAAGTGCGTCTGCGCGGCAGCTACGTGATCCGTGCCGACGAAGCGATCAAGGACGCCGACGGCAACATCGTCGAGCTGCGTTGCTCCTACGATCCGGACACCCTGGGCAAGAACCCTGAAGGCCGCAAGGTCAAGGGCGTGGTGCACTGGGTTCCGGCTGCCGGCAGCGTGGAGTGCGAAGTACGCCTGTACGACCGTCTGTTCCGCTCCGCCAACCCGGAGAAGGCCGAAGACGGCGCCAGCTTCCTGGACAACATCAACCCTGATTCGCTGCAGGTACTCACCGGTTGTCGTGCCGAACCGTCGCTCGGCAACGCACAGCCGGAAGACCGTTTCCAGTTCGAGCGCGAAGGCTACTTCGTCGCGGATATCAAGGACTCGAAACCGGGCGCTCCGGTATTC
Source organism: Pseudomonas sp. SDO55104_S430 (assembly GCF_054070595.1). NCBI lineage: Bacteria > Pseudomonadati > Pseudomonadota > Gammaproteobacteria > Pseudomonadales > Pseudomonadaceae > Pseudomonas > Pseudomonas sp. SDO55104_S430. The sequence goes on from NZ_JBSVXG010000027.1 coordinate 41,818, forward strand.
AACCGTACCGTGACCCTGCGTGATTCGTGGGGCCAGTGATTCAGCGTCAAGGAAATAACGTGCTTACGATCTACAACACGCTCACCAAGAGCAAAGAAGTCTTCAAGCCGCTCGATGGCAACAATGTGCGCATGTACGTGTGCGGCATGACCGTGTACGACTACTGCCACCTGGGCCACGGCCGCAGCATGGTCGCCTTCGACCTGGTGACCCGCTGGCTGCGTTTCAGCGGCTATGACCTGACTTATGTGCGCAACATCACCGACATTGACGACAAGATCATCAATCGGGCCAACGAGAACGGTGAATCGTTCGAAGCCCTGACCGAGCGCATGATCGCGGCGATGCACGAAGACGAAGCGCGCCTGAACATCAAGAAGCCGGACATGGAGCCGCGGGCCACGGACCACATCCCTGGCATGCACGCGATGATCCAGACCCTGATCGACAAGGGTTACGCCTACGCACCGGGCAATGGCGACGTGTACTACCGCGTCGGCAAGTTCATGGGCTACGGCAAGCTGTCGCGCAAGAAGATTGAAGACCTGCGTATCGGCGCCCGCATCGAAGTCGACGAGTCCAAGCAGGACCCGCTGGACTTCGTGTTGTGGAAAGCCGCCAAGCCGGGCGAGCCGAGTTGGGAATCGCCATGGGGCGCCGGGCGTCCGGGCTGGCACATCGAGTGCTCGGTGATGTCGACCTGCTGCCTGGGCGAGACGTTCGACATTCATGGCGGCGGCAGCGACCTGGAGTTCCCGCACCACGAGAACGAGATCGCCCAGAGCGAAGCGGCCACCGGCAAGACCTACGCCAACGCGTGGATGCATTGCGGCATGATCCGGATCAACGGCGAGAAGATGTCCAAGTCCTTGAACAACTTCTTCACCATCCGCGACGTGCTGGACAAGTACCACCCGGAAGTCGTGCGTTACCTGCTGGTGTCGAGCCACTACCGCAGCGCCATCAACTATTCGGAAGACAACCTCAAGGACGCCAAGGGCGCCCTGGAGCGTTTCTACCACGCGTTGAAAGGCCTGCCGAAAGTCGCCCCGGCTGGCGGCGAAGCGTTCGTCGAGCGCTTCACCACGGTGATGAACGACGACTTCGGTACGCCGGAAGCCTGTGCGGTGTTGTTCGAGATGGTGCGTGAGATCAACCGTCTGCGCGAGAGCGATCTCGACGCGGCGGCCGGTCTGGCGGCGCGCCTGAAGGAACTGGCTGGCGTGCTGGGCGTGTTGCAGCTCGAAGCCGAAGACTTCCTGCAAGCCGGTGCCGAAGGGCGCGTGGATGCAGCCGAGGTCGAAGCGCTGATCGCCGCGCGCCTGGCGGCACGTGCCGGCAAGGACTGGGCCGAATCCGACCGCATCCGCGACCAGCTCACCGCCATGGGCGTGGTGCTGGAAGACGGCAAGGGCGGGACGACCTGGCGGTTGGCTGACTGATCGTCAGAGCTGCTGAAAAACAAAACCCGCCTTGTGCGGGTTTTTGTTTTTGGGGTGGGTACAAATAGTGCGGTGCCCTGACTGACGTCATCGCGGGCAAGCCCGCTCCCACAGTGGTTCGGGGTGAAGTCAGATTCTGAGTACGACGAAGATCCCTGTGGGAGCGGGCTTGCCCGCGATGGTCTCAAGCCTTACGCGGTCATTCTGTCTGACGCAACCGCTTGTAAAGGGTATTGCGACTAACCCCCAACCGCCGCGCCAGATGGGAAATGTTGCCTCCCACCGCCTGCAACTGCCGATTCAGATCCTCCACATCATCCAGATCCACCATCACCAGCGGCTCCGGTGTCTCGATCGGCTCCATATCCAGATCGACAAAAAAATCATCCGGCAAATGCTCAGGCCTTACCGGCTGTTCCTCGGCCATGGCCAGCGCCACCTGCATCACGCTGCTGACCTGCCGCAGGTTCCCCGGCCAGGGGTGGCGATCGAACAGTTCCAGCACCTCACGGCTCAAGCCCGCCCATTGGCTGGTCTCGCGATGTTGTTCCCACAAGCGCTTGAACAGCGCCTGCTTGTCACTGCGCTCGCGCAAGGGCGGCAGTTCCAAGGTCAAGCCGCCGATGCGGTAATACAGGTCCTCGCGAAAACGCCCCAATTGCACCTGTTCGCGCAATGAACGGTTGGTCGCGGAAATGATGCGGATGTCCACTGGGAACAGCTCGCTGCTGCCCACCGGTTGCACGCAGCGTTCCTGCAACACGCGCAGCAGCCGCGCCTGAGTCGGCAGCGGCATGTCGCCGATTTCATCGAGGAAGAGGGTGCCTTTATCGGCCTTGCGGATCAGGCCGATGCTGCCTTTCTGGTTGGCCCCGGTGAAGGCGCCTTTCTCGTAGCCGAACAGCTCGGACTCCACCAATTCGGCGGGAATTGCCGCACAGTTGACGGCGATCAGCGATTGTTTGTTGCGCGAGCTGGCCTGGTGCAGGGCCTTCACGAACACTTCCTTGCCGACCCCGGTCTCGCCGTGGATCAGCAGCGGAATGTCCTTCTCCAGCAGACGCTCGGCCTGGCGGACGGCCTTTTCCACGCGACTGTCGCCGAAGTGCAGGGTATTGAGGCTGATCGCGGCCGGTGGCGGTTCGGCAGGTTCGGCGCTTTTTTGTTCAGTAAACACCCTGGGTTGAATCAAAGCCTGCTTCGGCCGTTTCAGCACGCACTGGAAACGGTTGCGCCCGGAAGCCTGGAGCGAGAAGGGCAGGCCTTCCGGCTGATTGAGCAAATCCAGCAACGACACCTTGAACAGACTCTCAACGCTGACCCGCGACAAACGCACACCCAGTAGATTATCGGCACGCCGGTTGGCGGACAGCACGTGGCCACTCTCGTCGAAGATCAGCAACCCGGCCCACTGACTGTCGAGGTTGTTCAGGCCGGTGTTGAAGGTCAACTGGAAATGCTGGCCGTGGAACAGATTGAGGATCAGCCGGTTTTCCACGGTCTGACTCATCATCTTGACCATGCCCAGGGTGTGGGACGGCGGCAGGTAACTGTCGCTGGACACATCCAGCACGGCAATGACCTTGCGTTCGGCATCGAAGATCGGCGCGGCGGAACCGGTCATGAAACGGTTGGCCTTGAGGAAGTGTTCATCGTGCTCGATGTGCACCGCCTGCTCGCACGCCAGCGCAGTGCCTATGGCGTTGGTCCCGCTGCAACGCTCCATCCAGCTGGCGCCGGCGGCAAACCCGCGGGCCAGCCCCGGCTCGATGAATCGCTGGGTGCCCCAGGACGTCAGCACCTGGCCCTGATTGTCGGCGAGCATGATCAGGCAGTTGGAGTTGCTGAGGATGTTCTCGTAGTACGGCAGCACTTCCTGATGGGTGGTCTGCACCAGTGAATGCTGGCTCTCCAGCAAGTGCGCGATGTCGGCGGCCGGCAGCTGATCGAAGGCCGGCGTGCTCTGATGGCTCAGGCCGAACGCACGGCAACGGGACCAGGAGTCCTGGATGATGGCGTCATGGGATAACGCGGGGGCAGGTGCGGCCATGGCAGTGGATCTCTGAATCAGCTTTTATTGTTTTTATGAAATTTGCGAGAGCTGTGATTCGCCTCATGCCTGTAGGAGCACGGCTTGCCGGCGAAGGCGATTT
>NZ_JBSVXG010000028.1:0-44127 GCF_054070595.1 Pseudomonas sp. SDO55104_S430
GCGCAGTGTCAGTCAACATCATCGTTGACTGTACCCACGCATTCGCGAGCAAGCCCGCTCCCACATGGGGTTCGTGCATGCCTTGAATTGTCTATGCTTATCTCTCACACATCCGTGACGAGGGGTTTATGGACGATCCAGTCGACAACAAGCCGCCGACCTTCTGGCAGATGCTGCACAGCGTCATGGCCGCAGCGTTCGGGGTGCAGAGCGGAAAGAATCGCGCCCGAGACTTCACCCACGGCAAACCCAGCCATTTCATCACGCTGGGAATCCTGTTCACGGCAGTGTTCGCCCTGACCTTGTTCGGCATCGTCAAGCTGGTGCTGATGCTGGCCCTCTGATCGTATTCCTCTGTGGGAGCGAGGCTTGCCCGCGAAAGCGGTAGGTCAGGCGACATTGATGCTGGATGTGCCGGCCTCTTCGCGGGCAAGCCTCGCTCCTACAGATGTGGTGTCAGTGCATCAGGGTCTGCAGGCTGAACGGATAGCGATACGACGTCGGCCGCCCCTTGGCCGAAAGCTTGTGAAAATCCACACCGAAATCCGGAGCAGTCCCCATCGCCAACAGTCGCTTCGCCTGTGCTCGGTCAATCAACTGCAACAACGGAATCTGCCGATCGCGACCGCCGTACTGGCTGACGTCGACCCCTTCGTCATAATCGTGCAATTGCACCAGCGCCCAGCCACCCAGACTGAAGTGCCCGCCCAGCAATACGCTCAACCGGTTATCCAGCAACGCATGCAACGCTGCGGGCGAATTGTTGATGGTGCCGAACAGCGCATCCTTGCCGGGTTTGCCGCCTGACTCCTCAAAAGCGCGCATCACGCCAAAACCCATCTCGTCATTGGCCGACCAGACCAGCGCGGTCTGCGGATAACGCTTGAACAACAGCTTGGCCTGCTCGTAAGCCCGCTCATGAGTCCAGCCGCCATAGACCAACTGACGCAAGCGCACCTCGGGATGCTCGGCCAGCGCCCGGCGCATGCCCTTTTCGCGCAACTGCGCCGACGGGGTGATTTTCAGTCCGGAGAAAGCCAGCAGATCGATGTATTCACCCGCAGGCACCGGCCCCCGCAGGCGGATCAGCTCCTTGAGCATCAGGTAGCCGCCCTCCTCGTCGTTGGGCACCAGGCTGCCGATCCAGTCGGGGTATTTATCGGGCCGGGTGCCCAGCAGCCGCATCTGGTCCTGGGTCAGGGCGTTGTTGACGATGAACAGCTTCACCCCGCTGCCCTTGGCCAGGCGCAGGATTTCCGGGGCGATGTATTGTTCGTTGACGAAGACCAGATAGTCCGGACGCTTGGACCCCAGCAGCACTTCGCGGGCCTTGCTGACCATGAGATCAGGGTCGCGATCGCAATATTCTATGTGCAGATCCATGCCCAGGTCTTTGGCGGCCGCCTGCATGAATTGCGAATAACTGATCCAGAACACTTCCCTGGTGTTGCCCGGATTGAGGAACAGCACCGATGCAGCCTGCGCGCAAGGTCCCAGGACCGTGGCCAGCGCCAGCAGCACGCCACACAGAAACTTCAACATTTATCGCCCGAGCCCCCGGAAATTCGCCGCGCATTATAGCCAGCGAACACCCGCAAAACGGCGTTTGTTGCAGTTTTTGTCCGACAATCGTCGGAACAGGGCCCGGGCGGGTCGTTTATTGATGACTCACCCAGAAAATCGCTGTGCCGACCACCAGAATGATCAGGAACAGAATCGCCCAAGCATCGACCGTGCTGTCGCTTTTCCTTGCTTTGGTTGGGTTGCTCATTGCATCGCCTCTTGTCGGTTTTATCGGTGATTGCATAAAGACTCGACCAGAGTTAAGACGATGATTGCCCGCACGACAAATGTGGGTTACCTGACAACTATTCTCGTTAGGCGATTTGGTTCTTTACATATATTGAAACATCACTTTTGCGCATAACTGCAAACTGGTATCTTGCCCCGGCTCCGAAGGGAGTGCGCGGCCGTGCGCGCAGAATTGCAGAGGCTCTTGGACTACGGCAAGCACAAAAACGCAGCTGTATCCGAGCGAACCAGCCTGAGAACAGGACTTATATGTACGTATACGACGAGTACGATCAGCGGATCATCGAGGACCGCGTCAAGCAGTTCCGTGATCAGACCCGACGCTATCTGGCAGGCGAGCTGAGCGAAGAAGAATTCCGCCCCCTGCGCCTGCAGAACGGGCTTTACATCCAGCGCTTCGCGCCGATGCTGCGTGTTGCGGTGCCTTACGGCCAATTGACTTCGCGCCAGATGCGGATGATGGCCAAAATCGCCCGTGACTTCGACAAGGGCTATGCCCACATCAGTACCCGGCAGAACGTGCAGTTCAACTGGCCGGCGGTGGAAGATATCCCGGACATCCTGGCAGAGCTGGCCACCGTGCAGATGCACGCGATCCAGACCAGCGGCAACTGCCTGCGCAACGTCACCACCGACCAGTTCGCCGGTGTCGCCGCCGACGAGCTGATCGACCCGCGCCCATGGTGCGAAATCGTCCGTCAGTGGACCACTTTCCACCCTGAATTCGCTTACCTGCCGCGCAAATTCAAGATCGCCGTCAACGGTTCGACCTCCGACCGCGCTGCCATTGAAGTCCACGACATTGGCCTGGAGCCGGTGCACAACGCCGCGGGCGAGTTGGGCTTCCGCGTGCTGGTCGGTGGCGGCCTGGGCCGTACGCCAGTGGTGGGTGCATTCATCAATGAATTCCTGCCGTGGCAAGACCTGTTGAGCTACCTCGATGCCATCCTGCGTGTCTACAACCGCTATGGCCGTCGCGACAACAAGTACAAGGCCCGGATCAAGATCCTGGTCAAGGCGCTGACCCCTGAAGTCTTCGCGCAGAAGGTCGATGCGGAAATGGAACACCTGCGCGGTGGCCAGACCACGCTGACCGAAGCCGAAGTGCACCGCGTCGCCAAACACTTCGTCGATCCGGACTACAAGGCTCTGGACAACCAGACCGCCGCCCTGGCCGATCTCGACAAGGAACACCCGGGCTTCGCCCGCTGGCGCAGCCGCAACACCCTGGCGCACAAGAAGCCGGGTTATGTGGCCGTGACCCTGTCCCTGAAGCCGACCGGCGTTGCGCCGGGCGACATCACCGACAAGCAGCTCGACGCCGTTGCCGATCTGGCCGACCGCTACAGCTACGGTCAACTGCGCACTTCCCACGAGCAGAACATCATCCTGGCCGACGTCGAGCAGGACAAGCTGTTCACCCTGTGGGGCGAGTTGCGCGAGAAAGGCTTCGCCACGCCGAACATCGGCCTGCTGACCGACATCATCTGCTGCCCTGGCGGTGATTTCTGCTCCCTGGCCAACGCCAAGTCGATCCCGATCGCCGAATCGATCCAGCGTCGCTTCGACGACTTGGACTACCTGTTCGACATCGGTGAATTGGACCTGAACATCTCCGGTTGCATGAACGCCTGCGGTCACCACCACGTCGGCCACATCGGCATCCTGGGCGTGGACAAGAAAGGCGAAGAGTTCTACCAGGTGTCCCTGGGTGGCAGCGCCAGTCGCGACGCCAGCCTGGGCAAGATCCTCGGCCCTTCATTCGCCCAGGAAGCCATGCCGGACGTGATCTCGAAGCTGATCGACGTGTACGTCGAACAACGTACCGAGGACGAACGTTTCATCGATACCTACCAGCGCATCGGTATCGACCTCTTCAAGGAGCGCGTCTATGCAGCGAATAATTAAGAACCAAGAAGTCGTCGACGAAACCTGGCACCTGCTGCCCAAGGATTTCAACATCGACGAGATCACCAACTGTGACGACTACATCGTGCCGTTGCAGCTGTGGCGCGAACACGCCCGCATGCTCCAGGCCCGCGACGGCGGCCTGGGCGTCTGGCTGGACGCCGATGAAGAAGCCGAAGAAATCGGTGACGACGCCAACAAGTTCCAGGTCATCGCCCTGAACTTCCCGGCGTTCACCGACGGTCGTAACTACTCCAACGCTCGCCTGCTGCGTGACCGCTATGGTTTCAAGGGCGAACTGCGGGCGATTGGCGACGTGCTGCGCGACCAGCTGTTCTACATGCACCGCTGCGGTTTCGATGCCTTCGCCATCCGTCCCGATAAAGACCCGTACGAAGCCCTGGAAGGTCTCAAGGACTTCTCGGTGACCTATCAGGCCGCCACCGACGAACCGCTGCCGCTGTTCCGTCGTCGCTGAAAAAACAAAAGCCCTGATCCCATATGGAATCAGGGCTTTTTTTCCAGGGTGACTGAAAACGCCTACCCTGCCTGCTCGTTAAATAGCCTCGCCCGATCCTCAAGTGCCGCGAACACGGCATAAGGGTTGTCGAAATTGCCCCCCGGCACTGAGGCACGCTGATTCAACCACTCCCACAGTTCCTGCGACGCATCCGCCCGCGCCAGCAATCGCCAGACCCGTGCCTGAAGATCCAGGTAATTGACCTGAAAGTCCGCGGTCAGGGTAAGAGTGTTCATCGCCCCCAGAAACCGCCCGCCACGGGGCTTGAGCGCCAGCCGGTGCCAGATCTGCAACCGGTCGTTGCGCTGGCCAGTCTCGATTCCGTTCAACCAGGCTTGCGGGTCCGCGTAGTTCTCGCGCGGCGTACTCAGCCACAGGTTGATGCCGGTTTGCTCCCGGTGCCAGACCAGTTGCTGCAGAGTGTCTTCGTCGGTCAGGGGATTGTTCCATAGCAATACGCGATCCCGAGTGACGGCCTGGTTGAGGATCGCCTGCGGCACTCGGCGGATCCGGTTATTTCTCAAATCCAGAGTGGTCATGGAGGGCTGTTCGCGGATCCCCACCGGACACTTGGCGATATCAGTATCGTTCAGCTTCAGAACTTTCAACTGGTCCATGCCCAATACCACCGGCGGAACAAGCAGCGGGTTCTCGCTCAGATCCAGCGTTTGCAGATTAACCAGCTGAGTGAATTGCGCCGCCGTGTCTTCGCGAAAGGTCAGCCGGGTCGCGCGCAGATTCAGCGAAACGAGATGCTGTAACCGGGGAATCGTAGATGGCAACGCACTTTGAAACTCACCCTGCGCATCAAGTATTCGCAGATCGGTGCCTTCCAGATTCAGGGTGCGCAGGTTCGGGAAACTTTCCAGGAAGGGGTTCAAGGTTTCCCGTTCAAACAGATGGAAGTTCTGCACGTTCATGCCAACCACACCATTCAACCTGGCGTGCATCACCGGCAGGCGATGAAATTCATCGTTGCTCAGATCGATGGTGTAACCGACCACCGCATCGCCGGAGAAGTGATTGCGCTGCTGCGGGACGCGCTTTTGCATGATGGCGATCAACTCATCGCGCAGTTCATGTCGGGTTTCACGCTCATAGTCCATGGTTTCCTGGACGCGCTGGGCATTCCATTGCCGCAGTTGCGCCTCGGTGAAGCCTTGCGCTCCGGGATCGCCCATGTGCAGAAGCTGAATGTCCATGTCGTCGATGTCCGTGGCCACCTGATCGACCCAGGCATCCAGATCCACGTACAGCTGAAACAGCCGTTGCCTTGCACTGTTGAGGTACGCCTGAGCGCCGTCCCCTAGCTGTTGCAGCAGCGCATCGGCCTCGTCGCTGGAGAAGTCGGGATAGATTTCCCTGACCTGGATTTTCATTGTCGCGTGGGTCAGCGCCGGGCCTTGCGGGGTTTGCGGGAAGCCGCCACCTCGCAAGCCGTGGGCTTCGAAGGACAGACCCGAGTCCATTCGGCCGAGGCCCAAGGCCAGTTCTGGGCGGGGTAGCGGGTGCTTGCCGGTCTTGAATCGCAGTTCACTGCCGGGATCTTTGGACGGCAGGTGCAACGCTGAACGTTCGTCTTCGGAGAGTACCCCGGCGATGGCGTCGTAAAAATGGCTGCCGGCCTGACTGGAAAAGCTGTAGGGGCGATAGAGGTTGTGGGTCTTGATCAGGCGCCGGCAATCGGGCGTGTCGAGCGGGCCGATGCGATCCAGAAGCCGTTCTCCTTGAGTGCCGTCGAGTACCTCGAATCGCACGTGGGTGGGCCATCCGGGCAGATTCTCTAGTGAGTGCAGGGCCAGGGTGTCCGAGTCCCTGTTGATGACCGAACGCAGATACAGCCCTTCGTAAGCGCGATTGAGGCGTAGATGTTGTTGGTACTGGCGAGCCTTGGCGTCCAGCTGTTTGAACAGCTGACGGGCCTGTGCAGCCTCTGGTGGTGCGGTGAAGTCGATGCCGTGGCGGTCGAGCATTTGTTCCACGACGGACGTGGGCAGGTCGGGATACTGGCGCTGAAACATTCGCACCCACGCGTGTTCGGTGTGCTGCAGTGCCTGATATTGGCTGTTGAACAGATCGGCGGGCGATTCGCCAAGATTTGCGGCTTCCTGATCGATGCGAAAGCGCTCGATGGTGTCTGCCAGCAACGGCGTCGGCGCGCGTCCCGCCTGTATGAGGCGCAGCATGTCGTCATCGACGGCGCTGACGGTGCCGATCTGTGCCAGAACCTCATCACTGAAGGTGCCCGCCGGAGCGCCAACGCCACGCAGCAGGTCGATTCGAGACAGTGGTGGCAAGCCCGGCTTTGTGTCCGCTACCGGGGCGGTTATCAACTCCCCCGCCTCTGCTCCATCACGACCGATGGAAGCCGCTTCGGCAACCAACGGCAAGGCATTGAGCAGACCGAATACGGTGCGCACCGCGCCTTGCGAGCGCTGGTCGGCCGTCTCACCGTCAATCGCCTGCTCCAGGCCATAACCGGCGTCGATCAGCCCCGCCAGCGCCAGTACGCCCTCTCCTCCCGGAACGAACAGCGCCAGTGGGCCGAAGCGGTTGATCCACTGGACGACGGGTTCAATCGCCGCGCTCAAGTTGTCGCGATTGACCTGCGCGTCGTTGCGAATGGTTTTGACGCTGGCCTGGGCGGTTTGCTTCATGGTCAACACCAGTTGCGCGAAGGGATCGGTCTGCGCGTGAGCCAGGTCGAAACCGATGTATTCGGCAGGGTTCCAATAGCCATCGTTGTTGAAGAATCCCGCCTCACGGCTTAACCGGTGCTGATCCGGGTATTGCGCCATGCCTTCCAGCGCGGTGTGGACACCGGCATGGAAGGTGCCATCGTGGCGATCTTCCTCGGCGAAGTGCGACGCCAGCGCCTGCCGGGTTTCGGTGGATCTGCCCTGCCCGGCAATCCACTGACGTAACTTTTCTGCGTCGTCGAACTCGTGCAGCGGGGAGGAGTTTCCCGGGATGTACATCAGCATCCGGCCAGAGTTGTGGTCTTGAAAGCACCAGATATCCGTGGCGGTATAGCGGTAGATTTCCAGGCGGCTGGCCTCGATTTCCGGGGACAGCCGCGTCGGTGCCTGCAACTGCGCCATCGTCAGCTGATCCCAACGCTGATCAGACGCCAGCCCCGCCGCCTGCATAGCTAGCGCGAGGCCTTTTCGTGACAGGCAGAGCTCATGAAATTGCAGCCAGGCCGTCATCACGAAGGCGGCCTTGGTCGAGGTTCTCAGGGGATAAGCGTCTGCTGCGAGTACGACCTCGTCCGACGGCCAGGATTTGTCGACATAGGCCTGATAGACCTCGTCGAAAAACAATGTCCAGACCCATTGTTTGAAATCGGCTGGCCGCAATTTGATCTGCGTCTGCGGTCCATAGGTTTGCGGTACGGCCTGGCGATAAATGCCTTCATAGGTTCGGTGATCATCCGTGGGTTCCGGCCCTTCCATGAGGTGCACGGCGGGGCCGACATCAGGCGGCGTGTACAGCCCGAAAGCCGTTTCGCCGAAGCGCCCGTCGCCCACGGTCTGGTAGTCGGATAACAGGGCCTGCACCAGAGACCGCGAGCTCGCCACCCGCCCCTTATGGCTGCCGTCAGGCTCGGGTCGCAGCCAATAGTCGTAGTGCAACGTGACCAGTTGCGCGGTCTGCGGATCGATGGCGACGCCCCACTTCTCCCGGATCATCTGCTCTGCCAGTTGGGCAGGACTCTTTGGCAACGCGGCATCGACGACCGCGTGGAGCTCAAAAAAAACGCCTTGGCGAGAAGGCGTTGTATCACTCGTTTTTACATCCATGTTTAACGACCTTGAAACTGAAAGGAAGCCTCAGCTTAAGATCGAAATTTTCATGGAAAAAGCGTAAATGCCCGATGGAAATGGGCGGAGAAACGACAGGATTGAGAGAGGTTAAAACAGATAGATACCGCACAAATCCGTGGGAGCGAGCCTGCTCGCGATGGCGTCAGTTCAGCTAACTTCTATGGTGCCTGACACACTGCCTTCGCGGGCAAGCCCGCTCCCACAGGTGTCCCGGTCGACCACAAATTATGCATACAACACAAAAACCTGTGGGAGCGTGGCTTGCCCGCGAAGGCGTCAGTTCAGCCGCCTTCAACGGCGACTGACACGCTGCCTTCGCGAGCAAGCCCGCTCCCACAGGTGTCCCGGTCGACCACAAATTTTGGATACGACACAAAAACCTGTGGGAGCGTGGCTTGCCCGCGAAGGCGTCAGCTCAGCCAACATCAATGGCGACTGACACACTGCCTTCGCGAGCAAGCCCGCTCCCACATGGATTGACTACATGGCTTACCAGAAACGCTGCTGGGTCAGACGACTCCACCAGCTCAGCAACACCCGATCCACCGAGCCGCTGGCCGCCATGCCGATGCGCTCCGGCAGGCTTTTGCGTTCGGCGTAGTGCAGGTGATAAAGCTCCGATTGCTTGGCGCGTTCGGCCAGGTATTCGTCGCTGGTCTTGAGTTCGTCCACCAACTGCTTGTCCAACGCAGCAACGCCCAGCCAGATTTCGCCGGTGGCCACTTCGTCGATGGCCAATTGCGGGCGGTAGCGGGAAACGAAGTTCTTGAACAGTTGATGGGTGATATCCAGGTCTTCCTGGAACTTCTCCCGGCCCTTCTCGGTGTTTTCGCCAAACACGGTCAACGTGCGCTTGTACTCACCGGCAGTCAGCACTTCGAAATCGATGTCGTGTTTCTTCAGCAAGCGGTTGACGTTGGGCAACTGCGCAACGACACCAATAGAGCCGAGGATGGCGAACGGCGCGCTGATAATCTTCTCGCCAATGCACGCCATCATGTAGCCGCCGCTGGCCGCGACCTTGTCGATGCACACGGTCAACGGCACGCCGGCTTCACGGATACGCGCCAGCTGCGAAGACGCAAGGCCATAGCTGTGGACCATGCCGCCGCCGCTTTCCAGGCGCAGGACCACTTCGTCCTTGGGCGTGGCCAACGTCAGCAATGCGGTGATTTCGTGGCGCAGGCTTTCAGTGGCCGAAGCCTTGATATCACCGTTGAAATCCAGCACAAACACCCGCGGCTTGGCCTCGGGCTTTTTCTTCTGCTTCTTCTCGGTCTTGACCTGGGACTTGCGCAGGGCCTTGAGCTGATCCTTGTCGAGCAGAGTCTGCTCCAGGCGTTCGCGCAGCCCTTTGTAGAAATCATTGAGCTTGCTGACCTGCAACTGGCCGGCGGTCTTGCGTCGACCTTTGCTGCGCAAGGCCGCAAAGCTGGCCAGGACCACCAGAATGGCGATCACCAGGGTGACGGTCTTGGCCAGAAAAACAGCGTATTCGGACAAAAAATCCACAGGGACTCCTCAAGCGGTGCGCGGCATGTAGCGCGCGGGACACCTCCAGCATACCCATGCGCCGCCGTTGCGGCCAGCCGTGAAACCTCTGGCAACAGGCCTGTAACGGGCATTTCAAACAAGCGTATGTTTTTTCATTGACAGCTCACCGTCATCCTCATAACCTCGCCAAACCTTCAACGTACCGGGACGACGCGGACGTGGGCAGCATCTATTTGATTCGACATGGCCAGGCCTCCTTCGGTGCAGACGACTACGACGTCCTCTCGCCGATCGGTATTCGCCAGGCAGAAATCCTCGGCCAGCATCTGGCTGCACTCGATATCAGCTTCGACCGCTGCCTGGCAGGCGACCTGCGTCGCCAGCAACACACCGCCAACAGTGCCCTGGAGCAATTCGCTGCCGTGGGCCTGCCGGTGCCGATCCTGGAAACCGACTCCGCCTTCAATGAATTCGACGCCGACGCGGTGATCCGCGCTTTGCTGCCGGCGATGCTGCCCGAAGAACCCCATGCCCTGGACATCCTGCGCAACGCTGCGCAAAACCGCGCCGAGTTCCAGCGCATCTTCGCCCTGATCATCGAACGCTGGCTAGCCGGGACCTACGACACCCCCGGGCTGGAAAGCTGGCTGGGCTTCGTCGAACGTGTCCGCGGCGGGCTGAACAGAATTCTCGAGCAAGCCGACAACACCCAGAAAATCGCGGTGTTCACCTCCGGCGGCACCATCACCGCCCTGCTCCACCTGATCACGCAAATGCCTGCCAAACAGGCCTTCGAGCTGAATTGGCAAATCGTCAACACCTCGCTCAACCACCTGAAATTCAGGGGGCGCGAGGTGGCCCTGGCTTCTTTCAACGGTCATGCGCACCTGCAACTGTTGAAAGCCCCGGAACTCATCACCTTCCGCTGAGTCCGGACTATTGTGACCCTGGCTGTAACCATCCAGCTCTATTACTCAACAAAGGATCGAACCATGACCTCAGTAGCAGATGCCGTACAAGCAATGAAAGCCAAGTTCAACCCATCCGCCGCTGCCGGTCTGGATCTGGTCTTCGGTTTCCGCATCGACGACACCAAGCACTTCTCCCTGATCGTCAAGGACAGCACTTGCGAACTGCAGGAAGGCGAGAACCCGGACGCCCAGGTGACCCTGGTGATGGACGGCGAAACCCTGCAAGGCATCGTCAGCGGCGAAACCGACGGCATGCAGGCCTTCATGGGCGGCAAACTGCGCGCCGAAGGCGACATGATGCTGGCGATGAAACTGTCCGAGCTGTTCCCGGCGTAACGCTGCCGCGAAAGCACACAAAACCCGCCCCTGTGGCGGGTTTTGTCGTTTCTGAACACACGCAATCCCCCTGTAGGAGCTAGCTTGCTCGCGATGGTCGTCAACGATCACTCGGGAAGCCTGACACCCAGCGGTGCCCATGCCTCCATCGCGAGCAAGCTAGCTCCTACAGGTGGATTCGTTGCCGGTGGAGAGGTGTGCTCTTACAATGCCACCACCTCCCCATCCGGCCCGCCCATGGACATCGACCTCGCCCGCACCTTCCTGGAAATCGTCCGTCACGGCAGCCTTGCCGCCGCAGCCGACAAGCTCCACGTCACCCAGACCGCGATCACCGCGCGCGTCCAGAAACTCGAGAGCCAGCTGGGCAGCACGCTGTTCGTGCGCAATCGCGCCGGTGCCCGCCTGACGCCCAATGGCGAAGCCTTTGTGGTGTATGCCAACCAGCTGGTGGAAACCTGGGAAGCCGCGCGCCGGGATCTGCCGTTACCCGAGGGTTATCACGATGTACTGCACATCGGCGGCGAGGTCAGCCTGTGCAACCCGCTGATGCTCAGTTGGGCCGCCGAACTGCGGGAGAAGATTCCCAGCCATGCCCTGCGCATGGAAATCCGCGACGGCGAAAACCTGCTGCGGCAACTGGAGCTGGGAGTGCTGGACGCCGCCCTGGTCTATCAACCCGAATACTGGCCACGCCTGCAAGTCGAGCAGGTGCTGGAAGAAAAGCTGGTCCTCGTGCGCCTGCCCGGACGTGCCGACCCTTACGTCTATATCGATTGGGGCCAGGACTTCCGCCGTCAACACGACGCCGCCCTGCCGGAAAAGGCCAAGGCGCCGGTGAGTTTCAACCTCGGCCCGCTGGGCTTGCAATACATTCTGGAGAACGGCGGCAGCGGTTACTTCCGCACCCGCGTCGTGCAGAGTTACCTGCAAAGCGGCGCGCTGGAACAAGTGCCCAAGGCCCCGGAGTTCAGTTACCCGACCTATCTGGTCTATTCCCGCGATCGCGATTCGCCCATCCTGCAACAGGCCTTCGATCTGCTGCGCGAAGTCATCCGCACCGATGACGACTGGTCGCAACGCTGGGACCCGCTGATGTGAATCCGGTTTACACCGGATGATGGCGTTTGTGTCGTCAAAGTTCGAACTTCGCAAGCGTCGGGATCGACTAATCTGCTGGGAATAACAAAAACGACAGGTGATTGCAGTGAGGCAGACCACCGAAGCATTCCGCAGCCGTTACCGTGAAGGCATCCATCCCCTCTACAACCCATGGCTGCACGGCACCTTCGTGCTGTTGTTCGGCCTTGTGGCCATCGCCGGCTTCTGGAGTACCGTTCACCAGGTACAACCGCTGCAATGGCTGGCTGTGCCGCTGACCCTGCTGCTGTTCAACCTTGGCGTGTACGTGGTGCACCGCCACCTGGGCCATCATAAAAAGTCCTTTGCGCGGATGTTCTATGCCCGGCACGCGGGGGATCATCACAGTTTCTTCGCTCCCGGCAACATGACCTACGACAACGCCCGCGACTGGCGGGTCATCCTGTTTCCGGCCTGGCTGATCGTGCTGCATACGCTGGTCGTCAGCGTGCCGATCTGGTGGCTGCTCAAGCAGCTGGACCCTAATGTCGCCGGGCTGGCAGGAGGCTGTCTGGTCCTCGGTTATTTGGCCTATGAGGTGTTTCACGCCTGCGAGCATCTGCCCTCGCACAACCCGCTGACGCGTCTGCCGTGGATTCGCCAGATGCGTCGTCTGCATGAACTGCATCACCGTCGCGAAATGATGCAGGAACGCAATTTCAACATCGTTTTTCCTTTGATGGATTACCTGTTTGGAACCCTCTACTGGGAGCCGGAACAGGCCAACCCGTACCTGACGAGAACGCCCATGACCCGCATGCAGCACGAGATCGAGATCGCCGGAAACCCCATCGATGTACTCGCCTACGCCAGCACCGTGACCCGCTGGCCGGAGTGGCATCCATCGTCGCTGAAGATCAACGGGCAAAAAGGCCCTCTGCATGCCGGCGCGCGATTCGATGAGGACATTCGCGCCGGCGGACGTGACGGGCACCTGAACTGGATGGTCGACGAGTATCTGCCGGGACGGCGCTGGGTCGCCCAGGCCCAGGGCGATCATGGCCTGTCGCTGGTGCTCACTTACGAGTGCGAGGCCCAGGACGACAGCACGCGGTTTGTCCGTACCCTCGAGTATCGGTTCAGCGGCCCGGGAATGCGCCTGGCCAACCTGTTGCTGCTCAGGCGCCGGATCGATCGCGAGTCGGCGGCGTCGATGCTGGCCCTGCGGGAGATGGCGGAAAAGTATCTGACACAGGCGGGAGTCAAGGCGTGAGTCGAACGATCCGGTTCCGCCATTGGCTGTTGCTGTCGATCGTGGTGATTGGCGGGTTCCTGCTGTTGATGCCGACCAAGGTGCGGCCGGTGGCCTGGACACCGCCGCCCGCGCCCTCCCTCTCCAGCGGCATCTATGCCGAGAACCAGAGTCTGAAGGGCGTGGTACCAGTCGGCGCCATCGACATCGAGGGCCCTGAGGCCTTGTTGCTCGAAGACCATACGCTCATCACCGGCCTACATGACGGTCGAGTGCTGAGTACCAGCCTGGACGGCCAGACACGCAAGGTGCTTACCGATACCGGCGGCCGTCCCTTGGGGCTGGCCCGCCATCCCAACGGCCTGCTGGTCATCGCCGATGCGGTCAAGGGCCTGCTGTCGCTGGACGCCCAGGGTCGACTGGTGCCGCTGACCACCGCCGCCGGTGGCGTGGCCTTCGGTTTTACCGACGATGTGGTGATCGACAAACCCGGGCACTACGCCTACTTCACCGATGCCTCAAGCCGTTTCGCCTATGGCAGTGACAGCGATGCAATCATCGAGCATGGCGGCGATGGACGCTTGCTGCGTTACGACTTCCAGACCGGCAAGACCGCAGTGCTGCTGGACAAGCTGGAGTTCGCCAACGGTGTCGCCCTGGGGCCGGACGATGCCTTCGTGCTGGTCAACGAAACCGGCGCCTATCGCATCACCCGTTTTTGGCTGAGCGGGCCGAAGGCCGGAACGCAGGATGTGTTCATCGACAACCTGCCTGGCTTGCCGGACAACCTGTCCTTCAATGGTCGCGACCGTTTCTGGGTCGCCCTGTATGCACCGCGCAGTGCCTTGCTCGATGCCACGGCGGAGCATCCGTTCGTGCGCAAGATGCTGGTGCGGGCGATGACTGTATTACCAAAACCGGTGGAAAAACGCGCCTTCGCCCTGGGTCTGGATCTGGACGGCAAGGTCATCGCCAATTTGCAGGACGCCAGCACCGGCAACTACTCGCCGATCACTACGGTGCGTGAGTATGGGGATTGGTTGTACTTCGGGTCGTTGAAGGCCAGGAACATGGTGCGATTACCGTTGAGCGCTGCCCTGCAATAAACAACACGCCACATGTGGGAGCGGGCCTGCCCGCGATGGCGTCAGGTCAGTCACCATCATGTTGAAGTTGCCGGCCTCATCGCGGGCAAGCCCGCTCCCACAGTATTGTGTGTTTCACAAGGTCGATGAATCCCACAAAACCCTGTGGGAGCGGGCTCGCCCGCGATGGCGTCAGCCCGGTTGCCGCTGGTCAGGCTGCCTTGTCCTACCAGGTTCTATATCTTCTTCAACCGGCTCTTCCTCAGGAAACGCCGTGGTATGCGCCGGACTATTGGGCTCAGGATGAGTGGGAACAGGATCGAACCCGCCTTGTTCTTCAGAAGGGAATTTCGGTTTATTCATGGGGCACCTCGCATGGAGCCGTGTCGTCGGACTCTGAACATTCGAGGTGCCGGGTTTAATCGCCGTTCCAACTTTCGCTCACCGGTCGTCGGTGATCTTCTTATCGAGTCAGGACGACGACTGGAGTTGTTTGACGATCATGTCCTTGACCTCAAGGCGTTTCGCCTTGAGCTTCGTCACCGCGTCATCGCTGGATTTGGCTTGCTCGGCCTTCACCACCTCGGCATCTGTCTGGGAATACTTATTGATCAGAGAATCCAGTTTCGGATCCTTGGTGCGTCTCTGCTGGATTTCTTCCTTTGAGTAACTCAGATCCTGAAAAAGGTCATGGGACACCGGCATGGAACACCTCCGTTTGTTGATCGGTAGCAAACGCGACTGATTGCGCTCGCCAACTATCAGAATGGCCTTGGTTGGCCGGTTCTGTCGACCATCTGTCCGACTGGCGGTGCCCGTTCGTCGCCCTTTCGCAAATGTGATCAAACCTTTGCCCGCCCACCAGCCTCCACACAGTAACGATCACATCGATCATCAGCGTGGAGAAGCACCAATGGACGGATTTAACCTGCGCCACCTCGTTCTCGCAGTAGCCCTGAGCACCAGCATGGGCGCGGCTTTCGCAGCGACTTCCAACGATTTCGTCGACAAGGCCGCCGCCGGTGGAATTGCCGAGATCGAAACGAGCCGGCTGGCACTGGAAAAAAGCCAATCGGCCGACATCAAGGAATTCGCGAACATGATGATCACCGACCATGGCAAGGCCAACGATGAGCTGGCCAGCATCGCGAAAAAGAACGACATCGAAGTGCCGGACAGCACGACGCTGGTGAAACAGGCCAAGGAAAAAATCCTCGACATGCGTGACGAATCCTTCGACGCTGCCTATGCCAACAACCAGGTCAAGGCCCACGAAGAAGCCATCGAGCTGTTCACCAAAGAAGCCAACACCGTCACCGACGACAAGACCAAAGGCGCCACCGAGCTCAAGGGCTTTGCCCAGAAAATGCTCCCAGGCCTGCAAAAGCACTTGGACATGGCGAAAAAACTGCAAGCGGCGCATCCCAGCAAATAACTTCGCCGCAGCGCAAAAAAAACCGCATCCATGATGCGGTTTTTTCGTTTATGTGCCCGCCTGGCAACGAAAAACCGCTACCGGGCCCGCCGCCGACTACAGTCCATAGGCAGCGATTGAAAAAATGATGGCAAAACGAAACAACTATTTCATTCGTGAAATGTCACTGCATTTACGCCGATCGTTTTTTGGGGAATCGGCGTCCACATTCAGGAGTCAAGTCACATGGCGGCACTGCAATCCGGCACCATCGAAGCGATCAAGAAAAATCAGGCGCAGTTGCTTGCCGAGTGGTCGAAAAACCTTGAAGCCAGCGGCGCCACGCGCAACATCAAGGATCAGGACCTGAAGCAACAGACCACCGATTTTCTGCAACTGATCGTCTCCGGCCTCAACGATGGCAATGGCTTGAATGTCGCGTCCGCCGGCTGGGACGACATCCGCCTGTTCCTGGAAAAGCTCTCCCGCAGCCGTGCACTGCTGGGCCATGACTCGTCCCAGACCGCCAACTTCATCTTCTCGCTCAAAAGCCCGCTGTTCGCCCTGTTGCAGAATCATTACCAGGACAGCCCAGCGCTGTTGGCGGAGCAGGTCTGGGAAATTTCCGAACTGCTCGACACTCTCGGAATGCACACCGTGCGCACTTTCCAGAAGTCCCGCGAAGAAGTGATCAAGCGCCAGCAGGAAGAGCTGCTGGAACTCTCGACCCCAGTGGTCAAGCTCTGGGACGGCGTGCTGGCCCTGCCGATGATCGGTACTTTGGACTCACAGCGCACCCAGGTGGTGATGGAGTCGCTGTTGCAGCGCATCGTCGAAACCGGCTCGGAAATCGCCATCATCGACATCACCGGCGTGCCGACCGTCGACACCCTCGTGGCCCAGCACCTGCTCAAGACCGTGACCGCGATCCGCCTGATGGGCGCCGATTGCATTATCAGCGGCGTGCGTCCGCAGATCGCCCAGACCATCGTGCACCTGGGGCTGGATCTGCAAGGCGTGGTGACCAAGGCCAACCTGGCCGATGCGCTGAAACTGGCCTTGACCCGGTTGGGGATCACCATGACCAAGGCGAATTGAGCCATGGAGCGCATTCCGATTCTGCAAATGGGGCCTTTCCTGCTGGTGACAATTCAGGTCGACATGCATGACCAGTTGGCCCTGACCCTTCAGGACGATCTGTCCGAGCGCATCAGCAAGACTTCCGCCCGGGGCGTGTTGATCGATATTTCCGCGCTGGACATGGTCGACTCCTTCATCGGCCGGATGATCGGGACGATTTCGGGCCTGTCGAAAATCATGGACGCCCAGACCGTGCTGGTCGGCATGCAGCCCGCGGTGGCCATCACTCTGGTCGAACTGGGCCTTACCCTGCCCGGCGTCAGCACCGCGCTGAACGTCGAGCGCGGCATGAAACTGTTGCAGCAACGAGTACTTGATCAATGACCGTGCGCAGCAGCGGCACCCATCCGATTCACATCGAACAGGACGTGGTCCTGGCCCGCCAGCTGGCGCGCAAGCTGGCAACCGAGTGCGGCATGCGCCTGATCGACCTGACCAAACTGGTAACCGCTGTCAGCGAGCTGGCGCGCAACACCATGGTCTACGGCGGTGGTGGCGACATGGACTGGCAGATCATCGACGAAAGTCCGCGCACCGGTCTGCGCCTGACTTTTCGCGATGAAGGCCCCGGCATCCCCGACATCAAACTGGCAATGACCGACGGCTGGACTTCAGGCTCCGGGCTCGGCCTGGGCCTGACCGGGGCCAAACGGCTGGTGGATGATTTCGAACTCGATACCGCTCCAGGCAAGGGCACCCGCGTGACGATCACTCGATGGACATGAATATCAGCGGTTCAATGACTCAGGTGTTGACGATCGAGGACAACAGCCAGATAGGCTACGCACGACGCACCGCGCAGCAACTGGCGGAGAAACACGGCTTCGACGCGACCGACGCCGGACGGGTGGCGCTGGTGGCGACCGAACTGGCCAGCAATATCCTCAAACATGCCAACAGCGGCGAGCTGCATCTGCGGGTGTTGCCTCGCTCAAGTGGCA
The DNA here is from genome assembly GCF_054070595.1 of Pseudomonas sp. SDO55104_S430. Classification (NCBI taxonomy): domain Bacteria; kingdom Pseudomonadati; phylum Pseudomonadota; class Gammaproteobacteria; order Pseudomonadales; family Pseudomonadaceae; genus Pseudomonas; species Pseudomonas sp. SDO55104_S430. The sequence continues at coordinate 17,781 of NZ_JBSVXG010000028.1, forward strand.
CCGGTATCGAAATGGTTGCTGTCGATCGCGCCAACGGCTTCGATCTGCAGGCCTGCCTGACCGACGGCTACTCCACGGGTGGCACCCAAGGCATCGGTTTGGGCGCAGTATCACGCCAGACCGAAGTGTTCGACGTCTACGCCGATTCACGGGGTGCCGTACTGCTCACACGCTTGTATCCACGCTCGGACCGGGCCCCGGACCGGCGCTTCGGTATCAGCCAGCATTCGATGCACAACGATCCGGCCTGCGGCGATGTCTGGCATCTGGCTTATGACGGTCCGCGCATCAGTGCCCTGGTGATCGACGGCCTGGGCCATGGCGAAGACGCGGAACTCGCTGCTCGGGCGGGCGAGCGGGCCTTCGCCCTCGCCCCTTTCGCAGCACCGGTGCTGGCGCTGGAAGGTATGCACGAGGCGATGATCGGCACCCGCGGCGGCGCAGTGGCTATCACGCAAATCGACTGCGCCGGCGATCACCTGAAATTCGTCGGGATCGGCAACATCGGAGCTTGCCTCATCGCGCCGGACAAAATCCGGGGACTGGCCTCGCATCCGGGGATTGTCGGTGGTCATTACCGGAAGGCTCAACCCTTTGACTATGCTCAAATCAACGGACAACTCTTGATCATGTACAGCGACGGCCTGCAATCACGCTGGAACCTGCAGGACTACCCAGGTCTCGTGCATCGCCACCCCGCCGTGATCGCCGCCATACTGCACCGTGATTTCTGCCGGGGACGGGACGATGTCACGGTGCTGGTCATTGCACTGGAGGCTGCTCATGTCTGATACGCCCATCAGCCCCAACGACGAGCAAGCGGCGCTGATCGCTCAATTGAAGGGCGAAGCCGAGGCCCTGCGCGCCGAGCTGGACGAAACCAACCAAGGGGTGCTGGCACTGTACGCGGAGCTCGATACCCAGGCCGAACAACTGCGCCAGGCTTCTGATCTGAAAAGCCGTTTCCTGTCGTACATGAGCCATGAATTTCGCACGCCGCTGGGCTCGATCCTGAGCATCGCCAGCCTGCTCTCGGACGAACTCGACGGACCTTTGAGCCCCGAGCAACACAAACAGGTGGCTTTCGTCAGCAATTCGGCGAGAGAGCTGAGCGACATGGTCGACGATTTGCTGGATCTTGCGAAAATCGAAGCCGGGCGCATCACCATTTCCCCGGCCTGGTTCGATATGTTCGACCTTTTCTCCGCCCTGCGCGGGATGTTCCGCCCGATTGTCAGCGCCAGCGCGGTAGACCTGATTTTCGAGGAGCCGGTGGGCCTGCCACGGCTGTACACCGACGACAAGAAACTGGGGCAGATCCTGCGCAACTTCATCTCCAACTCGCTGAAGTTCACCACTCGCGGTGAGGTGAGGGTGTCGGCACAGCTTGAAGATAGCGATAAAGTGCGTTTCGCCGTCAGCGACACCGGAATCGGTATCGCTCCCGAATTACATGGCGCATTGTTCGAAGACTTTTCTCAAGTCGACTCACCCCTGCAGAAACGCCTGCGCGGTACCGGGCTCGGATTATCTCTGTGCAAGCGCTTCGCAGGCTTGCTGGGCGGTGAAGTCGGGCTTGAGAGTGTGCCAGGCAGCGGGTCGACCTTTTTTGTGATCATCCCGCTGGCCATCGCCATGGAGCCCGCTGATGAAACGTGATCTGCGCTTGCTGATCGTCGATGACAATGTCGCCACCCGCTATGCCCTGCGCCGGCGCCTGGAACGTCACGGCTACGAAGTGCTCGAGGCCGGCACCGGTGGCGAAGGCCTGGAGTTGATCGACAGTGTCACCCTCGATGCATTGATTCTCGACGTCAACCTGCCGGACATGAGCGGCTTCGACATCGTGCGCAAGCTGCGCTCGGACCCGGCCACCGCTTTGCTGCCGGTGGTGCATGTTTCGGCGGCCTCGATCCAGACCGGCGACATCATTACCGGCCTGGATGCCGGGGCCGATGCCTATCTGATCCACCCGGTCGACCCGGATGTGCTGCTGGCGACCCTGCGCACCCTGCTGCGGGTGCGGGAAACCGAGAATGCCTTGCGCGAAAGCGAGGCGCGTTTTCGCGAGATCTTCGTCAATGTCTCGGCACCCATCGCGGTACTCGATGCCGATTTGAAGGTGCATGAGTGCAATCACGCCTTCGCCCAACTGATCCAGGACAACCTCGACCCGGACACTCTGCGCGATTGCTTTGCCGAAGATCAGGCGTCCGTCATCGAAGAACTGCGCCTGCGTCTGGCCTATGGCGAACGTTGGAAAGGCACCTTGTGCATGCGGGTAGAGGGGGAAATCCGCGAAACCGAATGGCAGATTTCGCCCTACCGAACCCCGCAGTTGAGCCTGGTATTTGTCGAGGATGTGACAGAACACCGCCACCGCGAGCGCTCGCACCTGGCCCGCCTGGACGATGCCACCACGCAATTGGCCAAAGAGGTCGCCGAGCGGGCGCGTACTGAAGCGCAACTGCTGCAGGTGCAGAAAATGGATGCGCTGGGCAAGCTGACCGGCGGCATCGCCCACGACTTCAACAACCTGCTCACCGGCATCATCACCAGCCTGGAACTGATTCAGAAGCGCACCGCAGATGGCCGCACCGACAAGGTTCAGTTCTATGCCGAAGCGGCCCTGAATTCGGCCATGAGTGCCGCGGCCCTGACCCATCGCCTGCTGGCCTTCGCTCGCCTGCAGCCCTTAGATACCAGGCCGGTGGACATCAACGATCACATCCGTTCGCTGGAAGAACTGTTGGTACGCACGATTGGTGAACGCATCAGCCTTAAGCTGGAACTGACCTCCAAGGCCGCCATCGCCCTGGTCGATCCGATTCAGCTGGAAAGCGCAGTGCTCAACCTGGTGATCAACGCTCGGGATGCCCTGCCCGAAGGCGGCAATGTCTGGGTCAATACCTATGCCGCCTACTCCCATGGCGACCCGAACCTGGCCGATGGCGCCTACGTCGCGCTGTCGGTGCGCGATGACGGCAGCGGTATCGATCATACGGTGATCGACAAGGTGTTCGACCCGTTCTTCACCACCAAACCCCTGGGCCAGGGCACTGGACTCGGACTGTCGACCATCTACGGTTTCGCCCGGCAATCCGGGGGCAATGCGCACATTCGCAGTGTGGCCCGACGCGGCACCGAAGTGACCATCATGCTGCCGGCCAGCACCGATCCGACGGCCGCGGAAACCGCCCCGGCCAGCGTCGACCCACAGGGTGCTGGCGAGCATGTATTGATCGTCGAGGACACGGCGTCGGTGCGGATGTTCGTCGCCGAGGTGCTGGTGGACGCCGGCTACCGCTGCACCCAGGCGGCTGATATCGAAACGGCACTCGAGCGTCTGCAGAATGACCCGTCCATCGACCTGCTGCTGACCGACGTCGGCCTGCCGCGCATGAGCGGGCGGGAGTTGGCGGATGTTGCGCGTGGCTGGCGCGGGCAACTGCCGATCCTGTTCATGACCGGGTATGCGGAGACTGCGATCAATCGGCAGGTGTTTCTGGGGGATGGGATGGACATGCTGATCAAGCCGTTTCAGATCAGTGAGTTGTTGGACAAGGTTAGGCGCACGATTGATGGCGCCTGTTAGATCCATTCGCGAGCAAGCCCGCTCCCACAGTTGACCGCGTTGCTCAGTAGAACTCGGTCCAATGTGGGAGCGGGCTTGCTCGCGAAGAGGCCAGTCAATTCACTACTCATTCAAGCTTTGTCCAACACCCTGGCCAAAAACGGCCCAGTCCTGCTCTTCTTGCTTTTGGCAACCTTCTGCGGCACCCCAGCCACCACAATCTTCCCACCCTGATCCCCCGCCCCCGGACCGATATCAATCACCCAGTCACTCTGCGCCACCACCCGCATCTCATGCTCCACCACAATCACCGTGTGCCCCGCCGTCACCAGATTGTTCAATTGCTCCAGCAGCCGATCGACATCCCGCGGATGCAGGCCGGTGGTTGGCTCATCCAGCACATACAAGGTCGCCCCACGCTGATTGCGCTGCAGTTCCGTGGCCAGTTTGATGCGCTGGGCCTCGCCGCCGGACAGCTCGGTCGCCGGCTGACCGAGGCGCAGATAGCCCAGGCCGATATCGCGCAGCACTTCCAGCGAGCGACGCACGCTGGCTTGTTCGGCGAAAACCTCTACGGCCTCATCGACGGTCAATTGCAGCACTTGGGCGATGTTGCGCCCCTGCCAGGTGATCGCCAGGGTGTCCGGGTTGTAGCGTGCGCCGTGGCAGGTCGGGCACGGCGCATAGACGCTGGGCATGAACAGCAATTCGACGCTGACGAAGCCTTCGCCTTCGCAGGTGGCGCAGCGACCCTTGGCGACGTTGAAGGAGAACTGTCCGGCGTCGTAACCGGCTGTCTGGGCTTCGGGGGTGGCGGCGTAGAGCTTGCGCACGTTGTCGAACAGCCCGGTGTAGGTCGCAAGGTTGGAGCGCGGGGTGCGGCCGATGGGTTTCTGGTCGACCTGCACCAGACGCTTGATCGACTCCAGCCCCGCCGTGACCTGACCGCCATTGGTTTGCGGCGCATCGTCTTCCAGGCTCGGTTCTTCGGATTCGTTGTCGGCGACCGGACGCCCGAGGTGCGCGCCGACCAACTCCAGCAAGGCCTGGCTGACAAGACTCGATTTGCCGGAGCCGGAGACGCCGGTCACTGCGGTAAAGCAGCCCAGCGGAAACTCGACATCGAGTTTGTTGAGATTATTGCGGGTGATGCCTTCCAGGCGCAGCCAGTCCTTGGGCTGACGCGGTGCGCGAATTGACCGGTCGTGTTCGGCGAATAGATAAGCGCGGGTCTGTGATTCGGCGATGTCCGCCAACCCGGCCGGCGCGCCGCTGTACAACACCTGGCCACCGTGTTCACCCGCTGCCGGGCCGACGTCGATCAGCCAGTCGGCACGGCGCATGGTTTCCAGGTCGTGCTCGACCACAAACAGGGTGTTGCCGGCGGACTTCAGACGCTGCAAGGCTTCGAACAACGCCTCGCCATCCGCCGGATGCAGACCCGCCGAAGGTTCATCCAGCACGTAGATCACCCCGAACAGTTGCGAGCCCAATTGCGTGGCCAGGCGCAGGCGCTGCAACTCGCCGGAGGACAGCGTCGGCGTACTGCGCTCCAGCGCCAGATAACCGAGACCCAGATCGGTCAGAGTGCTGACCCGCTCCAGCAGATCCTGGGCGATGCGTTGCGCGGCGAGGCGCTTTTCCACCGACAGGTTCGGCGTATGACGCACGTCAGGGGCATTGGCGTGTCCGCTGGCGCCGTGGGCGACGCGCTCTTTGCGGGCCTCGCGGGTCTGGGTGTGGCTCAGCACTTCACCCGCCTCTTCGCCCTCATGCAGATACTGTTCGGCCGCCACCGGTCTCAGCACTTCGGCCAGTTGCAGCAACGGCATCTGCGCCAGCTCGCCGATGTCGTAACCGGCGAAGGTCACCGACAGCGCTTCACGCTTGAGGCGCTTGCCATCGCAAAGCGGGCACGGGCTGCCGAGCATGAATTGCGAGACGCGCTTCTTCATCAGCGCGCTTTGCGAATGGGTGAAGGTGTGCAGGATGTAGCGACGGGCGCCGGTGAAAGTCCCCTGGTAGCTGGGCTCCATCTTGCGCTTGAGGGCGACGCGGGTTTCTTCCGGGGTGAGCCCGGCGTACACCGGCACCGTCGGGGTTTCTTCGGTGAAGAGAATCCAGTCACGCTGTTTTTTCGGCAGGTCGCGCCAGGGGATGTCGACGTCATAGCCCATGGTCACCAGGATGTCCCGCAGGTTCTGGCCCTGCCAGGCCAGGGGCCAGGACGCGACGGCGCGCTGGCGGATGGTCAGGCTCGGGTCCGGCACCATCAACGCTTCGGTGACTTCATAGACCCGGCCCAGGCCATGACATTCAGGGCACGCGCCCTGGGGCGTATTGGGGGAAAAGTCTTCGGCGTAGAGCATCGGCTGCCCCGCCGGGTAACTGCCGGCGCGGGAATAGAGCATGCGGATCAGGCTCGACAGGGTGGTGACGCTACCCACGGACGAGCGCGTACTCGGCGTGCCCCGTTGCTGCTGCAAGGCCACCGCCGGGGGCAGGCCCTCGATGGAGTCCACATCCGGCACCCCGACCTGATCGATCAGCCGCCGCGCATAGGGCGCCACCGACTCGAAATAGCGACGCTGGGCCTCGGCATAGAGCGTGGAAAACGCCAGGGACGACTTGCCCGACCCGGACACCCCGGTAAACACCACCAGCGCATCGCGGGGAATGTCGACGTCGATGTTCTTGAGATTGTGCTCCCGGGCGCCCCGCACCCTGACCATGCCTGAAGGAGGGTTCGCGCTGCGGTTGGAGGTCATCGGGTGGCCTTGTTCAAAGTGGGTCGGATGCAATTGCCCCCTGTAGGAGCGAGCATGCTCGCGATGGTCGTCAACGATAACGCTGACAGCCTGATACCCCGCGGTGCTCTGGCGTTCATCGCGAGCGTGCTCGCTCCTACAGAAAGCATTTAGCCGTTGAGCACCGCGCGAATCATCTGCATCAGCGCCTGCGGGCTATAGGGTTTGCTCAGCAAATGCGTGTCGGGGCTGAGCTGGTGGTTGCGCGAGATAATGTCACGGGTGTGGCCCGAGGTGAACAGCACCGCCACCGACGGATTCTGGACCTTGGCCCAGGCGCCGAGGTCCGAGCTCTTGATCAGGCCGGGCATGACCACATCGGTAAAGATAAGGTCCACCTCCGCACCATCGAGCAACATCTGCATGGCAATGTCGGCGTTGGCGGCTGTCAGCACCTGATAACCCTCTTCCTGCAACATCTCCACGGTGGACACCCGCACCGCATCGTTGTCCTCCACCACCAGAATGCGTTCACGCCCGCCTCGCGGCGGTACATCAGTGACCGAAGTTTCCCGGGGCACCGAGCGCAGGCTGCGGGGGAAATACAGCTGCACCCGCGTGCCCTCTCCGACCACACTGGACATCTCCACGTGCCCACCGCTCTGTTTGACGAAACCGAACACCATGCTCAGGCCCAACCCCGTGCCCTGACCGTCGGGCTTGGTGGTGAAAAAAGGCTCGAACGCGTGGGCCAGAACCTGCGGCGACATGCCCGAGCCCGAGTCGGCCACCGTCACGCGCATGTAGTCGCCGGTGGTAATGTCCTTGCCCGCGCAGAACGACTCGTCGAGGTGGATGTTGTCAGCGCAAAGTTCAATGATCCCCTCGCCCAACATCGCATCACGGGCGTTGATCGCCAGGTTGAGGATGGTGTTTTCCAGTTGGTTGCGATCGACGAACACCGGCCAGGGATCGTCGGCAGCGGTCATCCGGATCTCAACGGTTTCCCCGAGCGCTCGCTGCAGCAACTCTCCCAAGCCGTCGAAAATCTGCTGCGGTGTACAAATCGCCGGAGACAGCGGTTGGCGACGGGCGAAGGCGAGCAATTGCGACGACAGCTTGGCCCCACGCTCGACGGCTGCAATCGATGCGCTCACCCGACGTTGCACATTGGCATTGCCCGCCTCGTGGCGTGCCAGCAGGTGCAGGTTGCCAGAGATCACCTGCAGCAGGTTGTTGAAGTCGTGGGCCACGCCGCCGGTAAGTCCGCCGATGGCTTCGAGTTTCTGCGACTGGCGCAACTGCTCCTCCGCCAACAGCCGCCCTTCCACTTCATCGGCCACCCGCTGCTCGAGATTGCGGGTGAACTTGAGCAACGACTCTTCGGCAATCTTGCGTTCATGGATGTCGATCAGCACCCCGGGGAAGCGTAAAGGCTGGCCCTGCTCATCGAACTCGCAGCAACCGCTGGCCTGTACCCACAGGTAACTGCCGTCGGGGCGCAGGACGCGGTATTCGGTGTTGAAGGGGGCGCCGGTCTGCACTGAGCGCTGGACCTGCTCCTGCACCCAGCTGCGGTCGTCGGGGTGGATCTGCGCTTCGGCGAGGTCCTGGGGCAGGTTGTCCAGCGGCTGGCCGGGAGGAAAGGAAAAGGTCCGGGCAAAGCGTTCATCGCCGCTGAGTACATTGGCCTTGATGTCCCAGACGAACGAACCGAGCAACGCACCGGCATTCAGCGCCAGGCGGACACGCTCATTGTCGGCGCGATAGGCATTTTCGGCGGCCTGGCGCAGGCGCTCGGAAATCACCAGTTCGGTGGTTTCCACCACCATGGCCATGACCCCGGCGGGCATTCCTTCGTCGTTGGCCACCGGGCTGTAATAGAGGTCCATCCAGACGTCTTCGGGCACACCGGCGCGCAGCAGCACCAGCTCTTTATTGCGATAGGACAAGGTGCCACCGGCCAGGCAGGTATCGACCACATTGCGATTGAAGTCGGCCACTTCCGGCCAGCCCAGTTCCACCGGGGAACCCAGCAGGTAAGGATGGCGGCCGCCAGCGAAGATCGAATAGGCATCGTTGTAGATCATGTAGCCGGGCCGGGCCCAGAGCATCACCATCGGCAGCGGTGAGGCGAGCATCAACTGCACCGTGCTGATCAGGCTTCTGGGCCAGGTATCGATGCTTCCAAGCTCGGTGCGGCTCCAGTCGAACGCACGAATGCGCCCGGCCATTTCACCGCTCCAACCTGCACACCCGTGGCTATCGTCTAGAAACTGCATTGGCTGGCTCTGAGTTCCGGTGATTGCACCCGTTTGTTTCGAGCGTTGTGGATGCCAATCGTTCCTGGAGGTATAGCTGAATGTCCAGTCTTGCATCTTTACCCTGCTGGCACGGGACTTTGTGGGAGCGGGCTTGCTCGCGAAAGCGGCCTCACAGACAACCCGATTCTTCCTGATGTACACAAGACCACTGTGGGAGCGAGCCTGCTCGCGAGCTTTTTGATGGTGTACATATCCGTTGCTGCGGTAACGGCTGCTTATGGTTCCGCTCTTACAGCGGGTCACTTTCGAAAAGCGCGAAAGTAACCAAAGCGCTCGTGCCCCTGACGTTCGGTGCCTCGCCTAGGCTCGGCATGCCCTCCTTCCGGTCCTGCTCCGTGGGCCCGCCGCCATCGGCCATCCATGGCCGGGGGCGGCTAACCCGGCATCCATGCCGGGTTGCCCACTGCGCAGAACCTCCACTCGGCCTCTCGAGGCGGCCGACACCGCAAAGCCGAGGCGGCCTGAAAGCCGACCTGGCCCTTGAAGCGCCCGCGTCCCCCTGTGGGAGCGGGCTTGCCCGCGATGGTGTTCAACGATGACGCGTGCTGCCTGATGCCCCGTGGTGCCCTGTCGTGCATCGCGAGCAAGCTCGGCTCCTACAGTGATCGCGTCGTTCACCATTTTTTGCAGTCGACATACAACCTGTGGGAGCGGGCTTGCCCGCGATGGTCGTTAACGATAACGCTGGCTGCCTGATGCCCCGTGGTGGTCTCTCGTTCATCGCGAGCAAACTCGGCTCCTACAGTGGTCGGGTCGTTCACCATTTTTGTGATCGACACATCACACTTGTGGGAGCGGGCTTGCTCGCGAAGAGGCAGTGTCAGGCGACATCACTGTTGAATGACACACCGCATTCGCGAGCAAGCCCGCTCCCACATTGGTTTGGGGTACATCCGGGAAATCAGGTTGGCTGTCAGTCCGCCATCGCTGGCAAGCCAGCTCCCACAGGTTTGTTGGTCAGGCACAAATCTGCGGGCGACCTCGAATCCCTGTAGGAGCTAGCTTGCTCGCGATGGTGGTCAACGATAACGCGGGCTACCTGATGCCCCGCGACGCCCTGGCGTGCATCGCGAGCAAGCTCGGCTCCTACACGAAACCACAGCCAGGCCGGCCGGTAGGCCGCCTCGCTTTTGCTTTGCTTTGGCTTTTGATTTTGAGGTGCCCCGTCGGAAGGCCGAGCGCAGGTTCTGCGCAGTGGGCAACCCGGCATGGATGCCGGGTTAGCCGCCCCCGGCCATGGATGGCCGATGGCGGCGGGCCCACGGAGCAGGACCGGAGCGAGGGAATGCCGAGCCACAGCGAGGCACCGTACGTCAGGGGATAAAAGCGTTTGGTTACTTTGCGCTTTTCAAAGTGACCCGCCGTAAGGGCGGAACCGATAGCAGCCGTTACCGCAGAAATGGATATGTACTCAGAAAAGCATCGCGAGCAGGCTCGCTCCCACAATGGATCTGGGTACATCCGTGAGATAAAGGTCGGCTCTAAGGCCGCCATCGCAGGCAAGCCAGCTCCCACAGAGATTCAGCGTTGCCCGCAGATATCTCACTCACCAAATCCCAGCCATAAAAAAAACCGCGACCCTCCCCCAAGGGCCGCGGTTTTCACGCCGCGCGATTATCTTTGATACACGGTCGCCTGGTTGGCATCGCCAAACTGTTGAACGTTCGCAGTCTGGGAATTGCCGCCCTGGTCGACGCTGGTGATGTTGCCGGTACCGCCCTGGGTGACATAGGCCACGTTCATGGTGTCAGCCTGCTTGACGGTGATCATGTTGTCCTCGCCGTACAGCTGTGTGGTGTACGCCTGGTTGCCGGTGCCTTCCTGGTTGAACTCGGTGCTGTTGCCGGTGCCGTTGGTGCTGCCCTGGGCCAGGTTGGTGGTGCCGCGCTGATCGGCGATCAGGACGTTGTCGCTGCCGTTCTGGTCAAAGTACAGCTCGTTATAGGAATCGGCCTGGCTGACTGTGGTTTTGTTGCCGGTACCGGTCTGGTTGGTGGTCATGATGTGGCCGATGCCATCCTGCTTGAAGCTGGCAACGTTGCCATCGCCGTTCTGGTTGACGGTGGCGCGCTGGCTGGAACCGAACTGGCCGCCCAGTTGCGGGCCTTTCCAGTCGCTGGCGTAGACCTTGTTGTCGTTACCCACCGAGTTGGCATTGAGCACATGGCTGTCGCCGCTCTGGTAGGTGAAGTGCACGTTGCCAACGCCTTCCTGGTAAATGCCGACGGTGGAACCGATCGACTCGAACTGGTCGGCATAGATGGCGTTGAGGTCACCCACTTGCAGCACATTGGCCACGTTATCCGAGCCGTAGCTCTGGTCGACGATGGTTTCGTTGGTGTTGCCGAACTGGTTGATGGTGGCCGAGCTGGCGACCTGGGTGTCCTGCCAGACCTCGGTGCCGTTTTCGTCGCCCAACTGGTTGATGGTCGTGGTGCTGCCGTCGCCGTAACGCTGATCGGCATAGGCGTAGTTGACGTTGCCGGACTGGTTGATGCTGATCTGCCCGTTCATCTGAGCGATCTGTTCGGCGGTGGCGTAGTTGCTGTCGCCGTACTGGATGAGCACGGAGTTGTTGCCGCCGCCGACCTGGATCTGTTCGATGTTGGCCTGGTGGTTGTCACCATATTGGAAGGTATGGCCGGTGGTGCCTTCCTGACTGTCCTGATAGACGAACGAGAAGTTGCCGTTGCCTTCCTGCTGCTGCAACACCTCACCGCTGCCGACACCGATCGACTGGCTGGCATGGGCGACGTTGAGGGCGCCGAGCTGGTTCTGGGTGATGACGCTGCCGTCTTCGAACAACTGCTCGGCGTAACCGGCGTTGTAATCGCCGACCTGGTTCTGGGTGATGGTGCTGGTGGCGGTGTCCTGCACGCCGGCCGCGTCGTTGCCGGAGCCGACCTGCAGCTGGGTAATGGTGCTGCCGGGCGCGTTGCTCTGCTTCACGTCGGCGATGTTGGCGGTACCGTATTGGCCCTGGGTGGATTCGCTTTCATCGGCCATTGCCTGGACACTGACAACAACCAGGATTGCGGCGGTAAGGGGCGTCAATTTGAACATGATGAAACCTCCAAGAAGTGCAGTGCTTTAGCGATATTGGGTGACCGAAACGCTCATTCCATTTCCTGCCTGGGTCACAGCACTCTGCTGCCCCGTGCCAGCCTGGACGATGTTGGCGTCGTTGTTGTTGCCGTTCTGGGATATCTGTGCGCGGTTACTGCTGCCGGTCTGGGTAATCGACGCGGAGTTGCCGTAACCCTGCTGGTTGATCAATGCCATCAGGTCGCTGCCTTGTTGCAGGATGTAGGCTTCCTGATTGCTCCCTTGCTGCACGATCTGGCCGAGCAGCGACTGGCCGTTCTGTTGCACCAGTGCGATGTTGGCCTGGCCGTTCTGGTCGATCAGTGCGTGCTGGCCTATCACTACAGGTGGCAGCTCACCCAGATCGGCGCCGGGCGCCAGGTCATCGTTCTCCATCAAATCGTCGGCCCGCGCCCCGGCAGTGCCGCAAAGCAGGAGCAGGCAGAGCAGGGCGGCGGTCGACTTTTTCATGGTGTCTTCCCTTCGCGAGAATCGGGCCCCTCCACCCGGTGAGTGGAGGGGGCGTGGGCTCAGTTCGAAATCACCTGAACTGTGCGGGTGGTGCCTTGGGACGAGGTGATGGTGGCGGTCGGGTTCGCCGACGGAACCACTGCGGTGTTGTTGTTCGCAGTGAACCGCCAGCGACCGGTCACCGGCACCGTGGTGGTGCCCAGGGTCTGCAGCCCGGTTGGGGTAGTGACTCTGATGGTGATGGTGTTGCCTGTGGTCACCGACGAGGTCCCTGCAAAGTCCCAGGTGAAGCGGTTATTGGAGCGGGCCGACACCGTCGCCGTGGTCACCGCGAAGGTTTCCGCAGCAGGCCGTGGCGAGACTTGCACCGTGACCGTTGCCGGAGTCGTCGAGACGGCGCCGAAGCTGTCCCGGACGAAGTAGGCGAAGGTCGTGGTGAAGGCCGTCGTGACCGTGGCCGGTGGGGTATAGGTCAGGCCGGTACCATTGTTGGTAACGGTGCCGCGACCTGCCGGTGGCTGAGTGAAACTGCTGACGGCGAGCGGCAGGTTGTTTTCCGGATCGGTGTCGTTGACCAGCACATCGATAGGGATTGCCACACCCAATGTCGTGGCGCTGTCGGCCACCGCCGTCGGAGCCTGGTTAGGCGCCACGGTGATGGTCACGGTTGCCGCCGTGGTCGAGGCCAGGCCTTTCACGTCTTGCGCCTTGTAGGTGAATGACGTGGTCAGCGGAGCATTGACGACCGCTGGCGGGGTGTAGACGACCGCGGTAGTACCGCTCAGTACGACGGTGCCCTGGCCTGCAGGTGGTTGAGTCAACGCGGTGATGCTCAGCGGATTGTTGTTATCCGGATCGCTGTCGTTGGCCAGCACGTTGAGGGTAATTGGCACCCCGAAGCTGGTGTTGCCGGTGTCGGCGATGGAGATCGGTGCCTGGTTCTCACCGGTATCCGGCGCTGTACCGACCACGACCACAGGTTCGACATCGACACCGCCGGCGGCGGATTTGATGGTGACAGTGGCCGGTGGCTGGCGCAGATCGGTAACCGTCAGGGTTTGCAGCGTGCCGGACTTGGTCAGGCGACCGAAACCCTGGGCAACCATATCCGGAACCACCACTTCATCAGTGGACCTGGCTTCGATGCGCAGCGTGTGATCGCTCCAGCTGTAGCGCGCAGTCTGCACTTTCACAACGTCCGAGACCTTGCTCGATACGGCTGTTGGCCGAGTGGTGCCGCTCGGATTGGTGGCAGTCACCACCACCACCGGTGGCACGTTGGGGCCGACCAGTCGCTGGGCGAAGAACTGGCCATTGGGGTCGCCGACCATGGCGGTCAGGCAAGGTGTGGGCGGTGGTCCGGGAAGCAGTGCCACCGTTTCGCGGAAGCACAGGCTGGAACCGGTCGGCGATTTACCGAAGACTTCCACCTGGGTGCTGCTGGTGCCGGGGCCGGTAGAGGTTCGGCGGTATGTGGCTCGACCGATTTCCACAGGGGTTTGCTGACGGTTGTCGAGCACTTTGCCGGAGACGGTAAAGAGTGTGGTCTGGATGGTGCCCGCCGGACCCTGGATGCGCAGGAAGTTGGTGTTGTTGGGGCTGCCGGTGACCGCTTCGCTGATGTTCGGGTCGCCCACGAAAGTATCGATGGCGCCGGTCTCCGGGTTCACTTCGGTGTAAGGCCCGTTGACGCTGCGCAGGAATGGACCGATCGCACCACCGAGCGCGCCAGTGAAATTGCCCGGTGCGCCGATGCCGACGTCACGGGTGATGTTGATCGCCCGGCGGCCCGGTGCGGTGACGTTGACCGTTTCCTGGCCATAGGGGTGAGTGATGGTGTAGGTCCCGGCGACGGGAATGTTTATCCGCATGCGAATCCGCGCGAAGCTCTGCTGGTCGCCTTCGACCGGGTTTTCCGCAGCGAATGCCGCTTCGATCCCGGCCACATAGGCATCCACGCCATAACCGGCGGCGTTGTTGGCGATGCTGGTTTCAGCCAGGAACCAGAAGGCTTCTGGTGGCCAGTTGTCGGGGAACACCAGAGGCTGGGTGTCGTCGAAGACTCCCGGCTCAGGGTTCAGGATGCACATGTAGGCAGGAGCGCCGGGAGCGCCAGGCGCCCGGGTACTGGTGGCCTTGGATTGGCACAGTTCCAGCGAAAGCAGGTTGTTGTCCTGATACCACATGGGGAATTTCCCCGTGGCGAAGGTGTAGGGGCCGGGGTCGACCGCGGCGAGTTGCGCGAACGCAGCACTGCCGGAGAGCGAGATCGTCAGCCCGAGCGCGTTGAGTGCGAAGCGTGGCCACTTGTTCATGATGCCTCCTGATACGGATCTGGGCATGAGTGCGTTCATTGCACGATGACCACGTCTTCGATGTCGGTACCGCCATTGGATGACGTCACCTTGACCTTGGCCGGCGGAATCGGCGAGATGCCGGTCGACAGCGATTTCACCGCGCCGTCGCCGCTCAGGGCGCCGATCGCGACACCGGTACCGGAGGTGACGGTGAGCACCGGAGGTGAAACTTCATCGCTGGTGGAGGCCACGACGGTGAGCTGCCCGGTGTGCAGGTTGTATTCAGCCTGGGAGATCACCACCAGGTCGGTCAGCGGCGAAGCCACCGTGGTCGGCGTGCTGCTGGGGATGGCCACATGGTTGTCGGCGATCAATGACAAGGTGCTCGGCAACGTCGGGTTGGTGGCGGACTGGGCGTACCAGTGGCCGGTGGTGTCGGCCTCGGTCAGGTTCAGTGCCGGGGTGTTGCTGGTCAGGGTCACGGTGGCCGGTGGTGGCGGGGCCATCACGAACACGTCCTGCTGGGCGACCGGTGCGCTGGCACCGGCCTTGCGCGAGTAAGTGCTGCGCTCGGCAATGATCGGAGTCGGGCGGGCCACGGTCGACAACTTGCCGGAGATGGCCATCACCGTCGTGCGCAGGTCGATCCCGCCAGGGCCTTCGATGCGGATGTAGTTGGTGTTGAACGGGCTGCCGGTGAAGGCTTCTTCCACGTTCGGGTCACCCACGAACTGTTCCGCCGCACCGGTAACCGGGTTGGTCTCGGTGTAAGGACCGTTAAGACTGCGCAGGAATGGGCCGAGGTCGCTCTTGAGTGCGCCGTCGTAGGTTTTCGGCGAGCCGATGCCGATATCGCGGGTCATGTTGATCGCGCGACGGCCGGGGGTATCGACGTTGAACACATCCACGCCGTAGGGGTGGGTAATGACATAGGTGCCGGCAACGGGCACGTCGACCCGAATACGGATCCGGCCAAAACTGACCTGATCACCCTCGACCGGATCTTCGGCGGCGAAGGCGGCTTCCAGTGCGCTGACGTAGGTCAGATCGATACCGCGGGCGGCGTCGACGATCGAACCGTCACCGGTAAACCAGAACGCTTCATCGGGAAAGTTGGTCGGGAAAACGATCGGCTGCGTGTCGTCGAAAATGCCGGGATTGGGATTCAAAAGGCACATGTAGGCTGGTGCGCCTGGAGCGCCTGCAACCCTGGAACTGACAGCTTTGGTCAGGCAAAGATCAAGGGTCCTTCCGTGGGTGTCCTGATACCAGGCAGCGAAGCCACCGGTGGCTGGCAGGTAAGGGCCGGTATCTACAGCGAACAACGCGGCTTGAGCAACGCCTTGGGCCAGGGCGGTCACAGCCAGTGCGATCGCGGTTTTGGACAGTAAAGGGTGCATGAGTATTCCCTCTATCAAAGTACCTGTCCCTTGAAATGGGTCAGTTGGCAGGTCTTCGGCAACTCCCATGCCAATTGCCGAATTCAGCCGCGAGAGGCCCGGCACACAGGCGTTGACCTGATGTTGGGGGACGGTTCCCCCAAATGTGGGAACGGGCCTTTTTCCCCATAATTGGGGGTAGGTGGGGGCTCAAGATGGGTGGGGGGAAAGTGGGGAATGTCCCCGCAGTCGGGCAAACTGCCAGCAGTGGGCTATAAAGCTATAGGGGCATTTGGGGAAAAGGCATTCATGACCACGCTGGCCAAGACACTGCAGTCGGACAAAGGTGATATCCGCTTGAGCACGCGCAAACAACCGTTCAATCTGCTGCGCTGGTTTTCCCTGATCAGCCTGGCGGTGATCGGCACTGTGGCTGTTGCTTTGGGCTCGGTGTCGACCAAATTCGTGATTACCGAAAGCGTGCAGCGTGATGCATTGCTGACCTCACAATTCATCCAGGCCATCGCTTCGGCCGAGGTGCGCCACGTGGCGATTCCCAATGTGCGGACCATGGGCGAACTGCTCGATCCGCGCAAGGACCGGGAATTTGCCGATGTCGACCCGCTGGCCCGGGCCAACGCCCGTGGCGAATTTCTCGACCACATCGAGCATTTGCCGGATGTGATCCTGGCCAATATCTATGCCCCCGACCGCATGGTGATCTGGTCCACCAACCCGGCCCTGATGGGCACCACGATTCATACCGACGAAGATCTCGACAAGGCCTTCTCCACCAAGACCCCGGTTTCAGCCAGCTATCACGATGTCGACAAGACGCGCATGGAGCAGAAATTTATCACCGCGCCGGAATACATCTTCATCGAAAACTACATTCCGTTGTTCGACATTGAAGGCAAGAACGTAGTGGCCATGGTCGAGATCTACAAGGAACCCAAGGACCTGATCAATCGCATGGAGCGTGGGCTGGTGCTGATCTGGGTGGCTACGGCGCTGGGCGGGGCGCTGATTTATTTCGGGCTGTACTGGATCGTGCGACGTGCGGCGATATTGCTGGCGACCCAGCAAAAACAGCTGATCACCAACGAAACCTTCGTCGCCCTGGGCGAGATGTCATCGGCCGTGGCCCACAGTTTGCGCAATCCTCTCGCGACCATTCGTTCGAGCGCAGAACTGGCGCTGGAATTCGACAGCGGCGCGGCGCACAAGAACATCAACGACATCATCGGTCAGGTCGACCGCATGTCGAAGTGGGTGCGCGAGTTGCTGCAGTCGTTGCGACCGCTCAATGACGAGGCCGAGTCGGTGAATCTGGTGGCTTCGCTGTACGACAGCCTGATGGCCTTTGAACAGCAGATCGCCAAGGGGCGGATCAATGTGGTGTTCGAGCCCAGGGAAACGCCCATGGTGGTCAGCCAGCAGGTACAGCTGACGCAGATCCTCAACAGCCTGCTGGCCAACGCGCTGGAGGCCATGGACGAAGGCGGCACGCTGACGATTGTCATGGCGCCGGCCCATGTTCAGGGCGTGGTGGTGGTCGTCAGCGACACCGGCAAAGGCATGACCAAAGAACAACGCAAAATGGCCTTCCGGCCGTTTTTCACCACCAAGCAGGGCGGGCTCGGTGTCGGGCTGGTCCTGGTCAAACGGATCATGGAGCGCTTTGGCGGCACCGTGACTCTCGACAGCCGTGAAGGCGAGGGCACCTCGGTGCGCCTGTCGTTCAAGCTGGTTTCCTGATCAGCGCTCGTCATCAACTTCCCCAAGTTAGGTGTGAACTTTCCCCGCTAGCGGGTGTCATTCCCCAGTCGCTGCTCCCGAGGCATGGCAAATTGATGTTGCTAAGCCACTGTTTTTCAAGCTTTCGGGACTTTGTAAAAATTAGTTACAAATTTGGCGAAGGATTTGCAAATCCCCCATCACCCCCTTCACGCATAGAGGCGGCAGGTGATGGACACAAAAGCGCGGTACCCCTCCAAGTGGTTGTTGACGCCCTTGAGCGTCGTCCTATCGATGACAATAAGCACAGGGATGCTGCGCGCTAGCCCGATCGACGATGAGCGACAGCCGGAGCCATCGGACCCTTCGGCCTACTACGACGAACCGGCTGATGAGCCCGCGGCACTGAATGCGATCCTCAGCATGCCGGAGGCCAACGAGGATTCTTTTGATCTGCCCGATGGCGTCAAAGGCACCCGCAACACCGAACGGGTGGAAAACCAGCTGCCTCCGTCGCAACAGACCAGCTTCAACTACCCCACCAACGGCAAGCCCAGCCCGCTGTATGGAGCCCTGCCGTTCACCCAGCAGATCATGCTGTTCGAGGAATTCGGGCCGGAAAAACTCGACCCCACCACGCCCGCGGCGCAACTGCCATTCCCGCCACCGGGGATCGGCCCGTTGCCCGCCCAGGACCCCAACAACGCGGCCCGCAGCGCACCGCCGGGCCTGGCGCTGGACAACTTCCTGCGTCAACCGGGGCTGACCCCGTTCCCCAGCCAGTTCTCCAACGCGGTGGACCGCAACCCGTGGCAGGCGCAGATCGAGATCTTCCTCAACCGCCATATCGGCTCGTCGGCCGAAGGTCGTCCACCAGGAAAAGGCTGGTCACATCAGCGCTGGAACGAGTTCTATCCGCAGAACGCCTACAAGACCGTACAGACCGGTGCGCGGACCAACGGCGGCTTGCGTGACGATCGGCAAATGCACCACTACGCCGTGGGCGAGTTCGGCCCCGGTGGCCTGTATCACAACGTCACGGGCGTACCGGCAACAGACGGCACCTCCAAGGGCGTGGAGATGCGCCTCCATCCGAAGATGCCGATCCAGAACCACAACTCGGTGTGGACCTTCGACGGCACTCTGCCGCCGAAACTGCTGATGGTCCGTTATGGCCAACCGCTGTTGATGCGTCACTACAACGCCCTGCCGATCGATCCGTCGGCCAACATGGGCTTTGGCCTGCACACCATCAGTACCCACGAACACAACGGTCACTCACCGGCGGAAAGCGACGGCTATGCCAACGCGTTTTTCTTCCCCGGGCAGTACTACGACTATCGCTGGCCGATGCAGCTTGCCGGGTACGACAGCATCAACACCAAGGCCGAAGATCCGCGCGCGGCATTCCCGTGCTCGCCGGGCGAAACCCTGTGGACCAACGACACGAGCCCGGGCCTGAAGACCTGCGATCACGGCACCATCAAGATCCGCGGCGACTGGCGCGAGACCATGAGCACCCACTGGTTCCACGACCACATGCTCGATTTCACCGCGCAGAACGTCTACAAGGGCAACGCGGCGATGATGAACTACTACAGCGCCCTGGACCGTGGCAACGAGTCGGTGAACGACGGCGTCAACCTGCGTTTCCCCAGCGGCAGCGCCTTGCCGTGGGGTAACCGCGACTACGACGTCAACCTGCTGTTCGCCGACAAGGCCTGGGATCAGAACGGCCAGTTGTGGTTCAACCCGTTCAACACCGACGGCTTCCTGGGTGATCAGGTGGTGGTCAACTGGGGCTGGAAACCGACCCTGGATGTGCGGGCCCGCAGCTATCGGTTCCGCATGCTCAACGGCTCGGTATCGCGCTACTTCAAGTTCGCTCTGGTACGGGAAATCAAGGGCACCAGCGGTGAGTTCCAGGGACCCAAAGGCTCAGGCGTGTCCTATGCCCGGGTGCCGTTCCACATGATCGCCAACGACGGCAACATCATGGAACACGCCGTGCCGTTCGACGGCACCATGGACCTGGACGCCGACGGCGACAAACAGAACCACAACGCGATCCTGCCGACCCAGGGCATCGCCGAGCGGTTCGACATCATCGTCAACTTCGCCAAAAACGGTATCCAGCCGGGGGACAAAATCTTCTTCGTCAACCTGCTGGCTCATGACGACGGCAAAGGCCCGAAAGAGCCGATTTCCCTGGCTGATGTGCTGTCGGAGAAATACCTGGCGGTGATCAAGCAGTCCAGCAAGGGACCGCAGTGGGACAAGGGCGATCCGGCGGTGGGCAAGGTGTTGCAACTCAACGTCAAGGCCTACACCGGACAGGACCTGTCCATGGACCCTTCGAAGTACGAACCGGCCAAACCCGGCAAGGCTGAAGGTCTGGTGATGATTCCGCTGAAGATACACCGCGACAACGCCGCCGACATGGCGCAACTGGCGACTGCCCGTCACCGCAGCTTCATCTTCGGCCGTTCCGACGGCACCGACGAAGCCCCCTGGACGGTCAAGACCGATGGCGGTTTCGGCTATCACATGGACCCACGTCGGTTGAACGCGGCCACCCAGCTGAAAACCGGTCCTACCGATGCCGGCACCACAGGCTTCGGCACCATGGAAGTGTGGAATATCAAGCTCGGCGGCAAGGGCTGGAGCCACCCGGTTCACGTGCACTTCGAAGAGGGGATCATCCTCAGTCGTGGCGGCAAGGCACCCCCTGAATGGGAAAAATGGGCGCGCAAGGACGTGTACCGCATCGGTTCGGAAAACGATGGCCTGGACAGCGTCGAAATGGCAATCAACTTCCGCGAGTTTGCCGGGACCTACATGGAGCACTGTCACAACACCCAGCATGAGGACAATTCGATGCTGCTGCGTTGGGACATTGAACACCCCGGTCAATTCCAGTTGATGCCGACACCGCTGCCAAGTTGGGATGGCGTGCGCTATGTGAGCTCTGCTGCACTGCCGACCTTCCGCTCCGGCGACGGTTCCGGCCCGAAAGTTGCTGTGAAGAAGTAAAACAAGAAAAAAATACACGGGAGGGTGTCGACATGAAGATGCATACGCCACGCACACGCGCCCTGGGCATGCACCTGATTCTGGTGTTGGTCACCGGTTTGCTGGCCAGCCGGCTGCTGATCGCCAACCCGGTGCCGTCGACACCCGCTCCCGCATCCGCCGAGGCCATTGCCACCGTAACGGCGGAAAAAACCGAAACCAGCGAATCCGCCACCCCCTGGGGTGGCGACTATTTCCCCAACACCTTGCTGACCGATCAGAACGGTCGGCAGGTGCATTTTTTCGATGACCTGATCAAGGACAAGGTGGTGGTGATCAACTTCATCTTCACCTCCTGCAGCGACTCCTGCCCGCTGGAAACCGCGCGGCTGCGCCAGGTGCAGAAGCTGCTCGGCGACCGAGTCGGCAAGGACATCTTTTTCTACTCCATCAGCATCGACCCCCTGAGCGATACCCCCGAGGTGCTCAAAGCCTATTCGCAACGCTTCCAGGTCGGCCCGGGCTGGCTGTTCCTCACCGGCGAATTCGCCGACGTCACGGAACTGCGCAAGAAGCTTGGCCTGTTCATCGAAGGCGTCGACAACGGCCGCAACAAGGACCACAACCTGAGCCTGATCGTCGGCAACCAGCAGACCGGTCGCTGGATGAAAGCCTCGCCGTTCGAAAATCCCTGGATCCTGGCCGATCAGTTGGCCAATACCTTGCATAACTGGAAACAGCAGAGTGTTGGCGAAAGCTATGCCGATGCTCCGGAGATCCGCCCGCCGAGCAATGGCGAGGAGCTGTTCCGCACCCGTTGCGCCTCGTGCCACAGCCTCGGGCCAACGGATGGGCAGGGCATCGGCATGCGCAGCATCGGTCCGGACCTGATCGGCGTGACCCTGCAGCGAGATCCGGCCTGGCTCAACCGCTGGATCCGCGAACCGGATCGCGTGTTGGCGGAAAAGGACCCGATCGCGATGGAGCTGTTCGAACGCTACAACAGGATTCCGATGCCCAACCTGCGCCTGGATGAGAAGTCCGCGCAATCGATCATCGAGTTCCTCCAGGAGGAAACCGAGCGGCAGCATCCAGCGAAAAATGCATTGACTGCCGAGAATGAAGAGCCCGAGCACCACCACGCCGTCGCAGCGCCCGGCAGCGCTCAGGGGCCGACGCAGATGCAATAGTGGCTAAATACTTTCATTGCGCCGCCCGTGTTGGTCAATGCCACCTACACTG
Source organism: Pseudomonas sp. SDO55104_S430 (assembly GCF_054070595.1). Classification (NCBI taxonomy): domain Bacteria; kingdom Pseudomonadati; phylum Pseudomonadota; class Gammaproteobacteria; order Pseudomonadales; family Pseudomonadaceae; genus Pseudomonas; species Pseudomonas sp. SDO55104_S430. Next base: position 39,648 of record NZ_JBSVXG010000028.1, read on the forward strand.
AGGCGAAACACCGCTGAAAAGGCTTGTTGAACCGCGACCAGGACAGTTCCATGCAGACACTGGAAGAACAAAAAATACCTGCGTCGGAAACACCGGCAGCAGAGCAGATCAAGGGCTGGCGACCGCCGTTCAATCTGGTGCGCTGGTTCTCGTTGGCAAGCTTTTTCATCATCGCCGCCGTGGCGTTGGGGCTGGGGTACATTTCCACGCGTTTCGTGGTGGAAGAGAGTATCGAGCGTGATTCGATGTTGACCGCGCAATTCATCCAGGCCATCGGCGATGCGGAAATCCGCCACGCCGAGATCACCCCGTCCCGAACCATGGGGGAGATGCTCGATCCCCGAATGGACAACGACTACCCGGATGTCGAACCCGGTGCACGGGCCAATGCGCGCATCGAGTTTCTCGATCATGTGGAACACCTGCCGGACCTACTGCTGGCCAACGTCTATGCCCTGGATCGCACGGTGGTCTGGTCGACCAACCCCGAGCTGATCGGCGTGCGCATCCACGATGACGACGAACTGGACGAGTCCTTCGAAATGAAGGAGGCCGTGTCCACCAGCTATCACGAAATCGATGAGGAGCGTCCCGAACAGCGTCTGATGCATGAACCTCAATACCTGTTCATCGAGAACTACATCCCGATGTTCAACGCCGACAGAAGCAAAGTGGTCGCCATGGTGGAAATCTACAAGGAGCCGGCGGATCTGGTGGCGCGGATCCAGCGCGGGTTCAAGGCGATCTGGCTGGCGACCCTGCTGGGCGGGGCGGCGATTTATCTGGGACTGTTCTGGATCGTGCGTCGCGCCGCGTTGCTGCTGCAAAGTCAGCAAAAGCAACTGGTGGCCAACGAAACCTTTGTCGCCTTGGGCGAGATGTCTTCGGCGGTTGCCCACAGCCTCCGCAATCCGCTGGCCAATATCCGTTCCAGTGCCGAACTGGCCCAGGAAATCGCCAGCCAGCACGCGCAGAAAAATCTTGGCGACATCATCGGTCAGGTTGACCGCATGTCGCGCTGGGTACGGGAATTGCTTGTGTCATTGCGACCGGTCAATGACGAAGTCGATGAGGTGGATCTGGTGTTGGTCATCGAAGACACCCTGGGAGCGTTCGAGCCGCTGATCAGACGCTCGGATGTGCAAGTGCGTTTCACTCCCAAAAGCGTACCGCCGGTCGTCAGTCAAAAGGTGCTGCTGACGCAAATACTCAATAGCCTGTTTGCTAATTCGCTGGAGGCGATGCCCGCGGGAGGCGTATTGAGTATCGAGATTGAAACGCCTGCGCCAGACCGGGTGAGCATGATTCTCAATGACACCGGCAAGGGCATGACCAAGCAGCAGCAACAAATGGTCTTCAAGCCGTTCTACACCACCAAACAGGGAGGGTTGGGCGTAGGCCTGGCCCTGGTCAAACGGATAATGGAGCGTTTCGAAGGCTCGGTCGAACTGACCAGCCAGGAGCGGGAAGGAACTCGCGTTTGTTTGAATTTTAAAGTGGCAACGGGAGGGGAATATGGAACACAGCATACTGCTGGTCGAGGATGATGAACTCCTTGCCGAGAATATTCAGACTTACCTGGAGCGCAAGGACTTCGAGGTGACGGTCTGCCACTCGGCGGAAAACGCACTGGAGCAATTGAAGACTTTCGTTCCCGATGTGGTGCTGACCGACAACTCGTTGCCGGGCATGAGTGGTCACGACCTGATCCAGAAGCTGCGCGTCAGCGCGCCGGATCTGAAGGTGATCATGATGACCGGCTACGGCAACGTCGAAGACGCCGTGGTGGCGATGAAGGAAGGGGCTTTCCACTACGTGACCAAGCCGGTGGCGTTGCCGGAGCTCAAGGTGCTGCTGGACAAGGCCCTGGCCACCGACCGGATGGAGCGCACGCTGTCGTTCTATCAGGAACGCGAGGCACAGAAGTCCGGGGTTCAGGCGCTGATCGGCGATTCGGCACCGATGGTTTACCTCAAGAGCACCATCACTCAGTTGCTCGATGCCGAACGCCGCATGGCCAACACCGATCTGCCTCCCGTGCTGGTCGAAGGCGAGACCGGCACCGGCAAGGAACTGGTGGCCCGCGCCCTGCATTTCGACGGTCCGCGCGCCAAGGGTCCGTTCATTGAATTCAACTGCGCCTCGATTCCGCCCAATCTGGTGGAGGCCGAGTTGTTCGGTCACGAGAAAGGCGCGTTCACCGATGCCAAGGAGCGTCGCCTGGGCCTGGTGGAAGCGGCCGATGGCGGCACGCTGTTCCTTGACGAAGTGGGCGAGATGGACCTGCTGCTTCAGGCCAAGCTGCTCAAGCTGCTGGAAGACCGCAGCATTCGCCGGGTCGGTTCGGTCAAGGAGCGCAAGGTCGACCTGCGGGTGATCAGTGCCACCAACTGCAACCTCGAACAGATGGTGTTGCAAGGCAAGTTCCGCCGCGATCTGTTCTTCCGCCTGCGCATCATTTCGATCAAGGTGCCGCGCCTGTACGCCCGTGGCGAAGACGTGCTGTTGCTGGCCCGCCACTTCCTCGCGGCCCACGGCAAACGTTATGGCAAACCCAACCTGCGTTTCAGCGAGCAGGCCGAAGAGTTGCTGCTCAACTACAGCTGGCCGGGCAACGTGCGCGAGTTGCGCAACATGCTCGAGCAGACCGTATTGCTGGCGCAGAGCGATGTGATCGCGGCCCATCAACTGAACGTGTGCATGAGCCTGGTGGACGAGCCGCCGATGTTCCAGCATGAAGTGCCCGCTGCAGAGCCACGCCCGGCCTACAACGGCACCGAGTCGATGAACCTGCCGGAAGTCGAGCGCGACATGGTGCGCAAAATGCTCGACAAAACCGACTGGAACGTCACCAAGTCGGCGCGACTGCTGGGCCTGAGCCGCGACATGCTGCGCTACCGGATCGAGAAACTCGGGCTGGCTCGGCCGGACAAGCGGCAGTGGTAGAGGCCTGCGGGGCTGGCAGCTTCGAGCTTCGAGCTTCGAGCTTGCGGCTTAAAGCTTGTAGCCTGTGGCTGCGGCGCAGCCGCCCTCACAACGTGGGGATCTTTCCTCTGAGGCAAGACAGCGTGCAGGCCGGGTTTTCGACTTCCTGGTTCACGTAGACACCGCGCTCTTCGTCATAGGTCCGGATGAAAACGCGTACGGTGGCATCGGCCACCGTGGGCAGTTGGGAGTCGGAAAACACGTGCTCGCTGGACACCGGCGTGAACGTCTGGGGCGAAGTCGGGATGTACGCGCCCGGCGGTATGGTGCTCAGAGAAGGCGGGGCAGGGTGGGCGAAAGGCTGGTCGGCCCCGTAATAGTTGAATTCACTGCTCGATTGCTCGGTTTGCATCAGGCTGTCATCGGCCTGTGCCCAGGTGGCGGCGGTCAGGCAAAGGGCAAGCATCAGCGATTGTTTAATCGTGTTCATGGCAGCACCTGCGGCATCGGTTTTCGCGCGTATCCCCAAGGTGATTAACTATAGCGCGCCTTGGCTGACCTCGACCTGTAGCTGCCAGCTGCTACAGTCAGTCGCTTCAAACAGCAGATGGAACGTGCAATGGAAATGCCGACTAAAGAACAGGCCATCGCCAGCAACCGCGATGCTTGGAACGACTCCGCTCGCCACCACAAAGACAATCCTGATTGGCCAGTTCTGCTGAACGCTGTGGCCCAGCGGGACTTTTCCTGTCTTGATGACACCTTGACCAAGGTTCTGAACGAGGTCGGCGTGGACGGCAAGGAGGTGGTGCAACTGGGCTGCAACAATGGCCGGGAAAGCCTCTCCCTGTTTGCCCTGGGCGCGCGGCATGTGGTCGGCGTCGACCAGTCCGCGGCGTTTCTCGACCAGGCGCGGGAACTGGCATCGCGCTCACCTCATCAGCCTGAATTCATCGAGACCGATATCCATCATTTACCGCCTGCCTTGCAGGGGCGTTTCGATGTGGCGTTGATCACCATTGGCGTCTTGGGCTGGATGCCGGACATTGCCGAGTTCTTCCGCCATGTGGCGAAGGTGCTTAAGCCGGGCGGAGCGCTGGTGATGTACGAAACCCATCCCTTTCTGGAGATGTTCGACCCCGAAGCCGCCGACCCCTTCGCCCTGGCCAGCTCCTATTTCCGCCGCGAGCCCTTTGTGCAGACCGAACCCATCGTCTATGAAGGCAAGGTTGAACAGCAGGCCGCAGCGTCGTACTGGTTCGTCCACACCCTTGGGGATCTCTTCGGCGGCGCCATCGCGGCGGGGTTGAACATCCGCCATTTCCAGGAATACCCGCACTCAAACCGCGAAGAACTGTACGACCGCTATGAACAGCGGGAGGCGCAGTTGCCGATGTGTTTTACCTTGGTGGCGGTGCGTTGACAGCCATCTGTGACCCACCCAAAACCCTGTGGGAGGTGTTCCAGGATCTTTTGATCGCCGCTAAACCTTGTAGGAGCGAGGCTTGCCCGCGAAGAGGCCAGCACACCCAACACCCACGTCGCCAAACCTGAA
>NZ_JBSVXG010000029.1:0-43808 GCF_054070595.1 Pseudomonas sp. SDO55104_S430
TGTACGTAGGACTAATGTGGGAGCGGGCTTGCTCGCGAAGACGGCGGCACAGTCACCACAAAGTCTGAATCTCAGCGCTTACCCATCGACCGCCGAGTCCCCGGCGGGGCCATGCCCGGGGTCTTGGTGTGGCCATTCTTGGCGCCATTCTTGTACCAAGGCTGATTGGAGCCTTTGGCCGCTGCCAACTCACCCGGCTTGAACGGGAACTTGAATGCAGGGATCGCGGCGCTGGTTTCGCCATCGGCGCCGGTCTCGACGCTGTCTGGCAGCTCGGCCTGCTCGTCGCTCAGGGCGTCGGCGACCGGTGGTTGTTTCGGGGAAGTCATGGTGGCTCCGGGTGATACGCAAAGTGTCGGGCCCGGTCAGCGAGCCGCGAAAGGCGGCAGTATAACGGAAGGGTAGCGACGAGCTTCAAGCGGCAAGCGACAAGTTAAGGGCGCACTCGGCTTTTTTAGACTTGCGGCTTATAGCTTGATACTTGTAGCTTGCTAAGCATTCCTCACGTCCGCCGAGCCCGCCTCCCATGAAAAAAACCGTCCTCGCCTTCAGCCGTGTCACGCCTGAAATGGTCGAACGCCTGCAACAAGACTTCGACGTCATCGTGCCGAACCCGAAAAACGGCGACATCAATGCCCAGTTCAACGAAGCCCTGCCCCACGCCCACGGCCTGATCGGCGTCGGTCGCAAACTCGGTCGCGCGCAACTGGAGAACGCCGCCAAGCTGGAAGTGGTGTCCAGCGTTTCGGTGGGCTACGACAACTATGACGTGGCCTACCTCAGCGAACGCGGGATCATGCTGACCAACACCCCGGACGTGCTCACCGAAAGCACCGCCGACCTGGGCTTTGCCCTGCTGATGAGCAGCGCCCGCCGCGTCGCCGAACTCGACGCCTGGACCAAGGCCGGCCAGTGGCAGGCCACCGTCGGTGCGCAGCTGTTCGGTTGCGATGTCCACGGCAAGACCCTGGGCATCGTCGGCATGGGCAACATCGGCGCGGCGATTGCCCGTCGTGGTCGCCTGGGCTTCAACATGCCGATCATCTACAGCGGCAACAGCCGCAAGGTCGAGCTGGAACAGGAGCTCGGCGCGCAGTTCCGCACCCTGGATCAACTGTTGGCCGAAGCCGACTTCGTCTGCCTGGTGGTGCCGCTAAGCGAGAAAACCAGACACCTGATCAGCCATCGCGAACTGGCGCTGATGAAGCCAAGTGCAATTCTGGTGAACATCGCACGCGGCCCGGTCGTCGATGAACCGGCCCTGATCGAAGCGCTGCAGAACAACCGGATTCGCGGCGCGGGGCTGGATGTGTACGAGAAGGAACCGCTGGCCGAGTCGCCGCTGTTCCAGCTGAAAAACGCCGTGACCCTGCCGCACATCGGCTCGGCCACCAATGAAACCCGCGAGGCCATGGCCAACCGTGCGTTGAGCAACTTGCGCAGCGCATTGCTCGGCGAGCGTCCTCAGGATCTGGTCAATCCACAGGTCTGGAAAGGCTGATGACAAGGCGGCACGTCCCGGTCGACGTGCCGCCTTTTAACGCTTTAAACACCTGTGTAACAACGACATAACTTGCAAATCAGTGCCCCGGCCCATTGACGGGAAACGGCTATAGACTCCGACGAAATAACCGCACTTTGCGTGCATTCGGAGCGTATTTGCATGAGCAACTTCACCACCGCCGGCGTTATCAGGCGAAGCAAGATAGTGGTCGTCCTGATGGCCGCTCTTTTCGGTCTGATGACCCTCACCAACAACTTCACCGACTACGCGGCCTACTCCGACTACATCGGTCGAATCATCAGCATGAGCAACACCGAGGGCAACGACTCCCGGCAATATCGAGCCATCAGTTCAACGATGTTCCACCACCGTTTTTACTGGGCAATCATCACCCTGGAGATCATCTTCACCTTCAGCTTCCTGGTCGGTACTTACCATCTGTACCGCAAACTTGCCGCACCTCGCGGCGAATTTCATGAAGCCAAGAAGTTCGCCATCATCGGTTTCAGCACCGCGCTTTTTGTTTATCAAACGCTCTACGTGATCATTCTCAACGAATGGTTCGACATGGAGTACTCCGCGCAACGCAATGCCTTCGACTGGGCGAGAAGCAACATTGAATACATGTTCCTCGGCCTGATTTATCTGTTGGTGGGCAAGGACAACTGAAGTCATTGCTCAAGCCAACTTGCCCGCTCCCGCACTCATGGTTGCCTTGGGTTTGCGGAACACCAACACGTTACCGAACATCACCAACACCAGCCCGATCAGCGCCGGCGCGGTCCACTGGTAGCCCTCGACGAATGCCGAGACATTCAGCGCCACCACCGGAAACAGCACGGTGCAATAGGCGGCGCGCTCCGGGCCCATGCGCCCGACCAGGGTCAGGTAAGCGGTGAAGCCGATCACCGAGCCCGGAATCACCAGATACAGCAGCGAGCCGATGTAGCGGGCATTCCACTCCATGTCGAAAGGAATGCCCTTGACCAGGCACCACACCGACAGCATCGCCGCCCCATACGCCATGCCCCAGGCATTGGTGGTCAAGGGCTTGAGTCCGGCTTTCTGTTGCAGGCTCGACAGCATGTTCCCCGCCGAGAAACACAAGGTCCCGCACAGGGCCAGCCCCAGGCCGAGCAAGGTTTGCGGGCTGGCGGTGTGGCCGACCAGTTCAGGCCAGAACAGCAACCCCAGGCCCAGCAGGCCCAACGCGCCGCCCATCAACACATTGCGAGCGATTTTCTGGCCGAAGAACACCCGCGCGTTGAGGGCGTTCCACAGGGTCGCGGTGGAAAACACCACGGCCACCAGACCGCTGGGAATCCATTGGCTGGCGGTGAGGAAGCACATGAAGTTGACGCAGAACAGGCACAGGCCCTGGGCCAGGCAGATCAGATGCCCGCGACGGTTCATCACTTGCAGCTTGCGGCTGAGCAGCAACATCGCAAACAGCACAAGCGCGGCGAGGCCGAAGCGATAGACGATCGACACCGGAATAGCCACCACGCCCAGTTGCCACTTGAGGGCAATCCAGGTGGTGCCCCAGATCAGCACGGTCAGCAAATACAAAGAAAGGTTCATGGCGCAGGCTCCTCGATAGGTCACCAGTGTCCTGCGGCGCTGACTAAGGCACTTGCATAAACTTGCGCTTTTGTCGCGCAGCGGGCTGGCAGGCGCAGGTCTACGGAGTAGGATGCAAGGCGTCGGAGAGAATCGAACATGGCCGCCCTGGACACCCTGCAAGTCTTTCAAGCCCTCAACCGCTCGCCCAATGCTCGCCTGGAGCACAGCGCCGAGCTCGGTGACGGCTTGTCTGCGGCCTTGTGGAGTAACCATCACGACGCCCAGGATTACGAGGCACCGAGTCATCACACGTTGTCGTGTTACATCGATGGCGGCACCGGCACCTTTCGCCGCGACCAGCCCGGCACCAAGGGCGGCCCGGACAAGCTGTGCATCCTGCCCGCCGACCATCAGTCCGGTTGGGTGATCAACGGCGACATTCGCCTGGCCCACCTGTATTTCAGCCCCGAACAATTCGCCCTGGGTTGCGTCACGCTGCTGGATCGCGAGCCTCGGGAATTGCAGTTGCGCGAGCAGACTTTTCTTGAAGACCCGCGACAGGCGGTGCGTTTTAGGCGGTTGATCACGCTCAACTGGGACGAACCGGGTGAGCGTCTGCTGACCAGCAGCCTGGCTCATGAAATCCTCAGTCACGCCCTGCTTAGCCAGGTCGGCAATCGTCCGAACCTGCGGCTCAAGGGTGGGTTGGCAGCGCATCAACGACGGTTGTTAGTGGAGTACATCGATAGCCATCTGGACACGGCGATCAGCCTGGGGCAGCTGGCGGCGTTGTGCTCGCTGTCCGAATACCACTTTGCGCGGATGTTCCGCGAAAGCTTCGGCCTGCCGCCGCATCAGTATGTGCTGGCTCGACGCCTGAACCGCGCGCGGGAGCTGCTGCGCTGCACCTCGCAGCCATTGGGAGAGATTGCACTGGCTTGCGGGTTTGCCAGTGCCAGCCACTTTACCAATCGGTTTCGCCAGGCATTGGGCGGGACGCCGGGGGAGTATCGGCAGGCGTTTTTGCGGTAGATCCAGGTTTTTCAGTGGCGGTTAGAGCCTCTTCGCGAGCAAGCCCGCTCCCACAGGGGAACGCATTCCAAATGTGGGAGCGGGCTTGCTCGCGATGAACGATGACGCGGTCGCTGATCAGAACTCCAGGGTGCTGGACAAAACCACCTGCCGCGAATCCCCCATCGACACGAAGAACCGGCTCGCCGCCGAGGTGTAGTAGGTGCGGTCGAATACGTTCTTCACATTGAGCTGAAACTTGACCTTCTGCCCGTCCAACTGGGTGTCGTAGGTGGCGAAGGCATCGGCCACGGTGTAGCTCGGCAGGTCGAAATCATTCACCGCGTTGCCCGCCCGCTCCCCGACATAGCGGGCACCGGCACCCACCCGAAGCTGATCGCCGCCGATGATCCTGCCAAAGTCATACACCGCCGACAGCGAGCCGCTGTTCTTGGCCACGTTCTGCAATCGCTTGCCTTCGTAGTCCGGGTCCTTGGTGACTTCGGCATCGGTGTAGGCATAGCTGCCGATCAGGCTCCAGCGGTCGCTGAGCTGGCCGCTCAGGTCCACCTCCAGCCCTCGGGAACGCACCTCGCCGGCAGCGCTGTAGATGGTCACCGGCCCTTCCGAGTTGGCGATCAGCACGTTGCGTTTCTTGATGTCGAACAGCGCGATGTTGCCCGTGACCCGGCCCGGCAGGTCCAGTTTGGCCCCCAGTTCCCAGGACTTGGCCTCCTCCGGCGCGACACTGCCGTCGAGCACGGCGCTGCTGCCACTCAAGGGCGCGATGGTCGAGTTGGGTTTGAACGATTCGGTGTAGCTGCCGTAGAACGACAAGGCATCGGTGTAGCGATACACCAGACCTGCGCGCGGCACCCACTTCTGGCCGTTGCTGTCGGTGTTGGCGTGGAACGGCACGCCTTTGCCAGCGTACTGGTCGTACTCCTGGAAGCGCGCACCTGCCACCAGAATCCACTGGTCATTCAGGTGGATCGAGTCCTGGAAGAACACCGAATCGCTGCGCAGCAGATCGGTCTGCGCACTGTCGGCCGGGCTGACGGTGGTGCCTTCGACTTCACGACCATAAACCGGGTTGAGGTAACTGAAGGTGGTCAGGCTTTTCTGGCGAATCAGGTCTTCGCGGTAGATCTTGCGGTACTCGTCATCGATGCCGAACACCAGATCATGCTGCATGCCCAGCACGTTCACCTTGCCTTCGAGGCTGGCGGTGGTGAAGCGATCGGTGCTGATCGCGTTCTGCGTGCCGTCCATGCTGCGAGTCAGAGTACCTTTGTTGGTGTCGATGGCGGTCACGCGCACCTGGCTGGCGTCGTAGGTTTCGCGGTTCCAGCTGTAGCCGAAGTGGGCATTCCAGTTGTCGTTGAGTTCGTGATCGGCCTCGAAGTGATAGAGGTCCGAGCGCCCTTCCATGTTGTTGAAAGGCTCGTCGAGCCGGCGATCCCGGGAGATGTCCAGCGGATGGTTGTCTCGGGGGTCGATGATCGTGCCGCGGTCGAACGGGGTCAGGAACTCCCGGTGCTCGTAGGCGAACAGCAGCTTGGTGCTTTCGCCAAACCAGGCCAGGGACGGTGCGACCAGGGTCTCGCGGTGCACACCGTAGTTGCGCCAGTAATCTTCGTCTTCGTGGTCCAGCACCATGCGATAGGCCAACCCAGACGTGCCCAGGGCACCGGTGCTGTCGAAGGTGCCGCCGCTGCCGTTCTTGCCTTCGCCATAGGTCGAACCGCGCAGGGTCACGGCGTTGTACTGCGCAAGTTCGGGCTTCTTGCTGACCATGTTGACCACGCCGCCGGGGTCTTGAATGCCATAGAGCAACGACGCCGGCCCCTTGAGTACCTCGACCCGATCCACCGTAGCGTTCATGCCCCGGCCCTGCACGATCGGCATGCTGTCGCGCATGATCGAGCCGTTGCGGTTGTCGCCGAAGCCGCGGGTCATCACCGAATCCTGAGTGCTGCCGAGCGTGTTGCCCTGAGTGATACCGCTGACGTTGGCCAGCGCATCGTCCAGATTGCGTGGCGCCTGATCGCGAATCACCTGGGCGGCGACCACGTTAATGGTCTGGGGAATTTCCTGGATCGGCGCGGAAGTGCGTGCCACGGAACTCACAGGTGGCGGCTGGTAGCTCTCGGACTGTTCCACCACCGAGGTAATGGTGGTCGCGCCCAGGTTCAGGGCGCCTTCGGTGGGCAGCGGTTCAAGGGCCATGGTGTGGCCATCGGTACGGCGGAAGGTGAAGCCCGAGCCGCTGAGCAGACGTTGCAGGGCCTGTTCGGCGCTCATCTGCCCGCTGACTGCCGGAGCGTTGAGACCGTAGGGCGTTTCGTCGGTGTAGACGACGCTGATGCCGGTCACGCGAGTGAAGTCGCTCAGGGCCTGTGGCAATGGCTTGGCGGCCAGGGAGAAATTGAACTGCCCGCGTTGCTGACTGCTGCCTGTGTCCGCGGCCATCGCCACGCTCAGGGGCAGCAACGCCAATGCCGAGAAACCTAATGCAGAAGCACCCAACCACTGTTTGACCGAACCGGATTTTGCCCTGGACTTCATGACTCATGACCTGTGTAGAACCGCAACGGATGCGAATGATTCGCTGTTTCAGTCACTACACGGATGGGGTTTGGGTTTACCTCACCGGGAAATGAAAATATTTTTGGAAGATGTGGTGTCTGAACCGGCGCTTTCGCGGGCAAGCCTCGCTCCTACGGGGTGCGGATCAGCGTTCGCGGGTTGCTTGCCAGCAGATGAGGGATCCGACCGTCACCATCACCGCGCCTTGCCAAAACTGCGCCGCCAAGGACGCCCCCAACCACACCGCCGCAAAGGCTGACGAAAGCACCGGCGCAGAATACGAAGCAGTCGCTAGCAACGTCAGATTGCCGCGCAAAATCCCGATATTCCAAAGCGCGTAACCGCCCGCCATGGCAACACCGGCGGCGATCAACTGCAGGCTGCCATGCAGGTTAAACGCAGGAAGCACCTCGCTGCTCAACCCCAGCTTCAACCAGAGCACACAGGCGGTGATGACGAAAAACAGCGCCACCAGATTCTGCCCGCCGGCGTACATGCGCGTGACGTTGCAATACAGCGCAAAGGTAATCCCGCACGCCAGAGCAAGGCTGTAGCTCAGCGGATTGGACTGCACGTTGGCGACGATGCCGGGCAGTGACAGCCCGTCGCCGCTGACCACCCAGAGAATGCCGAACAGCGCCAGTGCAGTGCCGGGTACGATGATCCAGCGCGCCTTTTGTCCGTTCATGACGATGGCCAGCAACACGGTCAGACAGGGCCAGAGGTAATTGACCACGCCCAGTTCAATGGCCTGATTGCGGTTGCTGGCGAAACCCAGGGCCAGCGACAGGCACACCTCATAGGCGACGAACAGCGCGGTGCCGAAGATCAGGTAGATGCGCGGCGTGGAGCGCAGACGGGGTTTGCCCAAAAAGGCCACCAACATGATCGCGCCCAGCGTGTAGATCAACGCGGCTCCGCCCAGGGGGCCAAAGATTTCGCTGACGCTCCGGATCAGTCCCGCGGCGGTGCTCCACAAAAGAATCGCCACCAAACCACACGCCGTGGCGGCCCGTTCGCCTCTGATCTGCATCTTTTCCTCACGCCCAAAGGGTGCGAAGTCTACGGTAATTGGCCGGCGTATTTCACTTCACCGTTGGATGCGTCAGAACCGCAACCAGCGAATCGGCGATGTCCTGCAGGCGTTGCGCGTCCTGGTAAAGCCGTTCGATCACCACGATTCCCCGGGTCTGGCTGACCACCAATCGCGCCGCAGCGACGGGGTCCAAAGTCAGGCGCTCTCGGGCCTCTTCGGTAGAAAAACGCTCCACGAGCAATGCCTCCAAACCATCGAGCAAACCGCGCAAGGCTTCGCGGATCGGCTCGCTGTTGGCGGCTTCGTCGATGGCGGTCTTGGTGGTCAGGCAACCGCGCGGCGGGGTGCCCAGGGTCATGGAAGCGATGGTGTAGGCAAAAAACGCCTTGAGCGCCAGATCCAGTTGCGGCTCGTCCAGCGCCTGACGTACGGCGTCGAGAAATCTCGCCTTGTAGCGGGCGAACACTTCGAGAAACAGCGCCTGTTTGTCGCCGTAAGCGTTGTACAGCGAACCGCGCAAAACGCCCGTCGCCTCCGCCAGTTGCGGCATCGAGGTCGCCCCGAAACCTTGGCGCCAGAACAGCTCCATGGCCAGATCCAGGGTCTGCTCTTCGTTGAATTGACGTACGCCCGCCATGTCGATCGTCCTGCGTGAAGGGGATGAGGGCGATCTTGACATGCCTGTCAAACATGTCAACACTGCCAACCATGACAGGCCTGTCAAAGATGATCCGCACACTTTGCGCCTCCCCATCGAGGCACCTCAGGAGTCACCCATGCGCAGTACACAACCTCACCCCTTGCATGCCGTGCTGGCCGGGCTTTGCGCCAGTCTGGTCGGCATTGGCCTGGCGCGATTTGCCTACACGCCGCTGGTACCGGCGCTGATCGAAGCTCACTGGTTCGCCGCCAACGAAGTGATCTATCTTGGCGCGGCGAATCTGGTTGGCTACCTTGTCGGCGCCTTCTGCGGTCGGCCGCTGGCACGGATGTTCACGGCTCGACGCAGCTTGCAGTGGATGATGCTGCTGGTGGCGCTGGCGTTCTTTGCTTGTGCGTTGCCGTTGTCGATCCTGTGGTTTTTCACCTGGCGCCTCGTGTCCGGTCTGGCTGGTGGCGTGATCATGGTGCTGGCGGCTGGCACGGTGTTGCCGTACCTGCCGGGGGCGCGTAAGGGCTTGGCCAGTGGGGCGATTTTTCTTGGCTTGGGATTGGGGATTTCCGCCTCGGGCACCGTGGTTCCGCTGTTGCTGGAAGTGGGGTTGCGTGAGACCTGGATCGGGTTGGGGGTGGTTGCCTTGGTGCTGACTGCGATCAGCTGGACCGGCTGGCCGCGCGCCGTTGCGCCTGTGGCAGCGCCGGTGTCTGGAAGCACGGCTGTCTCGCCGGGATTGGGTCTGATTTATGTGCAGTACGCGCTGATGGCCGTGGTGCTGGTGCCGACGATGTTGTTCCTCGTCGATTACGTGGCGAGGGGGCTAGGGTGGGGCACTCACTCGGCCGCCATTCTTTGGGTGGTTTATGGCCTGGGGGCGATCGCGGGGCCGGTTGTCTACGGTGCATTGTCTGACCGCATCGGGCCGACTGCCAGCAATCGAGTGGCGCTGACTAGTCAGTTGTTCGCCATTGCTGTACTTGCGCTGTCGAGCCAGACGCTGTGGCTGGTGCCGGCGGTGTTCGTGATTGGCAGCTTTCCTCCCGGAATCGTACCGGTCACCCTCGGGCGCGTGCAGCAACTGACCCGTGATCCGGTGGCCCAAAGTGCTGCGTGGAGTCGGGCCACGGTTGTCTTTGCGCTGTTTCAGGCGTTGGCCGGGTATGCGTATTCGTGGTTGTTCGCCAGTAGCCATGGCAATCATGTGCTGCTGTTTTGTATTGGTGGGGTGGCGGTTGTGCTGGCGTTGGTGAGTGAGGCGGTGTGGGTTGTGATGCGAGGGGTTGAGCGGCGCCAAAGCACCAGCAGCCAGTTAGCAGATTGACCAGACCATGATGACACTGTGGCGAGGGGGCTTGCCCCCGTTGGACTGCGCAGCAGTCCCATCTTTTTGGGGCCGCTTCGCAACCCAACGGGGCGGTGCGACGTTTCGACAAGCCCCCTCGCCACAGGTGTGTTTGGCAGTAGTTCAGCGTTTTTCGGGAGCGGTAGAAAGGTAGTTACTGACCGCATCATCAACCGTCGGAAAAAACGCCCCTTCACCCAGCTTCTCGAACAACCCGAACCGCTTGAGCTTGTCCTTCACCGGGTCCTTCATCTCGGCCAGACACAACTCAATCTCCGCCGCCTTCAAAGTGTGGTCCAGCTCCGACAGCATATCGGCAGAGGTCACGTCCACGCTGGTGATCGGTTCTGCCGCGATCACCAGCCAGCGCACTGGCGTTGGTGATGCCGCGACGGCGTCCAGCACGCGGTCATGGAACAGTTCGGCGTTGGCGAAAAACAGCGAAGCGTCCCAGCGAAATAGCACCAGCCCGGGGATCAGGGTGGCGTTCGGGTAGCGCTGGATGTCGTGGAAACCCTTGACGCCCTGGGCCTGGCCCAGCACGGCGGAGTAGGGGCGCCAGCCATCCCAGAGGAATTCGATGACCGCGATCAGGATGGCGATGCCGATGCCCTCGATAGCCCCGAACACCGCCACACCAATGGTGCAGACGATCGACAACCAGAATTCCCAGCGCTGCATGCGGTAGATGCGGCGCAGGTCGGTGATTTCGATCAGGCCGATGGCCGAGGCGATCACCACTGCGGCCAGCGCGCTATTGGGCAGGTGCTCCAGCAGGTTCGGCGCGACCATCAGCAACACCGCCACCGCCACCGCGCCGACCACGCCGGTCAACTGGGTTTTCGCGCCTGCCGCCTCGGCCACCGGGGTGCGCGAAGAACTGCTGCTGATGGGGAAACCCTGGAAGAACCCGGCCGCCAGATTGGCAAACCCCAGGCCGGCCATTTCCTGGTTCGGGTCGACATAAGTACGCGTGCGCGCCGCGTAAACCCGGGACAGCACGCTAGTGTCGGCGAACGACACCAGGGCGACGGCGCAGCCGCCGATGATCACCGGAACAATGTCTTCGCGGGTTATCCACGGAATCGCGAACGCCGGCAAACCTTGCGGCAGTTGCCCGAGGATCGAGACCCCGGCGCGCGCCCCGAGGTCCAGCATGCCCACGACAATCGTCGCACCCGCCACGGCAATCAGAATCCCGGGGATGCGCTTGTGGCCCTTGAGCAGCAGGATCACCACCAGCGTCGCCGCGCCCACCCCAAAGGTCACCCAGTTGGTCTTGCCGTCCAGGATCGACGTGACGATGGCCATCACATTTCGTAGCGGACCGTCGGCATCGATGGAAAACCCGAACAGCTTCGGCAACTGGCTGATCAGCACCGTCAGCGCGATCCCGTTCATATAGCCGTAGCGGATCGGCTTGGACAGCAACTCGGTAATGAAGCCCAGCCGCGCGATGCCCGCGAGAATGCACACCAACCCCGAGACGATCGCCATCATGCTGGCCAGGGCAACGGCGCGCATGGGATCGCCGCCGGACAGCGGCAGGATGACGGCGAGAATCACCGCCGCCAGCGAGGAATCCGGCCCGAGTACGAGAATCCGGCTGGGCCCGAACAGGGCGTAGGCGATGAGGGGAATGATGGTGGCGTACAGGCCGTAAATGCCCGGAACACCGGATGCTACGGCGTAGGCGATGCCGACCGGCACCAGCATGGTGGTCAGCACCAGGCCGGCCATGATGTCGTGACGCAGCCAGGCGATCTTGTACTCGCGCAGCGTTTTGAGCCCCGGCAGCCAACGGCTCAGACCGGTGTTGCCGCCGGTAACCCTGTGTGCAATGCGACCCGGTTCCGTAACTGGCGGCGAAGAATCCGAATGGCTCATGGTGCGGTGGTCCTTAACCTGGCAAGGCGAACATCTAGACGTTAGCTCAATCGCACGACTTGCAAGTCACTTCATGGTCGAAACCATGGTCCAGGCTCAATGGCTGACTCGAAAGTGCAATAAAAATGTCATTTGGAAACAATTCTGAAATATTTCATTCTTATGATCGAGTGCAGTTGTTAACAAGGATTCTTAATTAAGGTTGTCGGTCCCATGCGTCGAGCGGTGTTCAATCAAAAAGGAGGCGTTGGCAAATCGAGCATCGCCTGCAATCTCGCGGCAGTCAGTGCCGCGGAGGGCTACAGGACGTTGCTGGTGGATCTCGATCCCCAGGCCAACTCGACCCACTATCTGACAGGCCTTACCGGCGATGACATTCCCGTGGGAATCGCCGATTTCTTCAAGCAGACCCTGTCCAGCGGCCCAGCGAGCAAGAAGAATCGCGTGGCCATCACCGATACGCGCTACAACAATCTGCATCTGGTCACGGCCAGCCGCGAGTTGACGGATCTGCAGGCGAAGCTTGAGTCCAAGTTCAAGATCAACAAGCTTCGGCGTCTGCTGGTGGAGCTTTCCGAGGATTACGAGCGCATTTATATCGATACGCCGCCGTCGCTGAATTTCTATACCTACAGCGCGCTGATCGCCGCTAACCGGGTGCTGATTCCCTTTGATTGCGACAGCTTCTCCCGACAGGCGCTTTACAGCGTTATTGCGCACGTCAGCGAGTTGCGGGCTGACCACAACGAGTCGTTGATCGTGGAAGGGGTGGTGGTCAACCAGTTCGAGGCGCGGGCCAATTTGCACAAGTCGCTGATCGATGAACTGGTAGCGGAAGGTTTGCCGGTGTTGCCGGATTACTTAAGCAGCACGGTTAAGATGCGTGAGTCTCATGAGGCGTCGGTGCCGATGATTCATCTGGCGCCACGGCACAAGCTGTCGCAGGAGTTCGTGAGCCTGTTTTCAGCGTTGGAACAAGCGAGCTGATCACTGCTCTCAATGGTCCTGTGGGACGCAACATTTCATGGATGGCGCCGAACTACTGTAGGAGCGAGCATGCTCGCGATGGTGGTCAACGATGACACGGGGTACCTGGATGTCGGCGGTGTCTGGGCATTCATCGCGAGCAGGCTCGCTCCCACAATTGTGGTGGGTACATTCTTGAAATCAGGGCGTCTGTGGGGACGCCTTCGCGAGCAAGCCCGCTCCCACAGGGGGATGGCGCATGGTTTGCATAGTCAGGCGTACCCCATCCGTCATCCGAGGAACGCCTGTATGAAGTTGTTGCACGTCGATGCCAGCCCCAAAGGCCAACGATCCAATTCGCGAGCGCTTGCCCGCCACTTTATTGCTTGCCTGCGCGAACAGAACGTCGAGCTCGAAATCGACTATCTGGACCTGACCCAGCAGCCGCCGGCGCATATCGACGAGTCATTCACCATCGCCACCTACACGCCTTCGGCGCAGCGCACCGCGGCGATGGAGCAAACCCTGGCGCCGTCAACGGCCTTGTGCCGCCGCGTGCTGGACACTGACGCGCTGTTGTTTGCCATGCCGATGCACAATTTCTCCTATCCCTCGGTGTTCAAGGCGTTCATCGACAATATCGTTCGTGCTGAGCTGACTTATGTGGTCGACGAATCAGGCCAGTACGTCGGCCAACTGGCCCGGCAAAAAGCCCTGTTCATCACCACCCGAGGCACGGACATGCGCGCCGGCATGCCTCTGGCGCATATGGATGCGCTGACGCCATCGCTCAACGCTGCCTTCGGATTCATCGGCGTTCGAGCCCCTGCGTTCGTCGACGCGCAGCCGACGCAATTCGCGGCAGCCGAAGCGCGGGAAGCGGCGCTCGCCAGAGCCCGTATCGAACTGCTCGAAGTCGCCCGCAAATGGGCTGGATAACGCCGCCTGACTCATGTGCTTTGAGCCGGTGCTCGCAGTGCAAAAGTCACCAAGGCGTCAATCCTGCTTTTCCACTTCATCAAATGATCAAAGGACACAATGCCGCTATTAGCGCTTTGCGGGAGCGAGCCTGCTCGCGATGGACGTCCATGAAGACGCGGGCCGTCTGGAAAAAAGATTCGGGGAGCAGTGGAACCAAAAACCAACGTAAGCCGGCCACCTCCGCTCAGGGCCCTCTTCCTACGCATCCGCCTCAATAAAACAATTGCGCATCTCGGTCTTGGCTGACAGTGGGCGGCACCGAAAGAGGTCGCCCGAGGTGAGGAGCGGTCACTGCATAATCCGGAGGACAATATTCAGCGGCGCAGGGAGCAGCAGTCATGCCCTTTGTTGATTAGGGGGAGGCATCCTGGACGGGGTGATTCGATTTGAGTTTACTTGCGTGAAAACCAGCGCCTCGGCGCATATTGGGTGGGAACACAGCATGTGTGGAGAAAAATACTCACAAACGCGATCCATCCAACTGCATCATTGCCTTGAAGGAGAGGTTTTAGTGCGGGAAAGATAATGTCATATCCGTACTTTACGGTGCTCATATGAAATGATCCAAAAAAAATAGTCAGAGACAAACATATAAAAAACCATTTCCACTTGAATTTTACACCAGAAAAAAATCTCGACAAAAAATATAAAAAAGACAGCACTATCAAAGATAGCGATAGATATGCAATTGAAACCATAACGCTACTTGTCATTACCTTTGTACTCCAAGTACATTGATCTACCTGTCACGCTATCGCTAACTCCTTCAAATATCAGCGCACTACTGCCCATTGCCTTGTATGATCTTATATAGTCCGTGTTTATGTATCTATATAGGCGCCAAGCATCTGGCTTTAATACCATTCTCCCGGCGCCATATACAGAAAGTCCTAAGTCAACAGCTCCATAAGCCATATTCCCTTCAAGTGCTCCGCCGCCGAGTAGTTTAGCGCCCTCCTGATAAACCTTCCTCACTGGGCCCTGGGTGTCAGAACGATTCTCTAAGAGGTTACGTCCGTTCTCATAGAGATTATTAGCGCCATGGGCCATCATCGGGACGCCTGCGAATAGGCACAGCGTACCGGCTGAGCCGTAGCAGATTCCGGCCCCTGTTGCGATTTGAAATGCCCCCGCCATTGCTCCCACGCCTTTTTGAGCAATCTCATATGACTGACTCAGCAGGCTGCTCTGTTCGTTTTTGAGGTCCTGCAGGCCCTGCTCAGGGCTTTTTTTGCCCTGCGAGACATCATTAACAATATTTTTGGCATAGTAAGCGACTTCGCGGTTGAATTGTAAACGCAGCGTGCCGTCTTTGATGTATCTAACACCCAATGTGCTGGCTTGGCTTCCAAGTTTTCCAGCCGCGGCACTCACCATCCAGTAGTCGCAGCTACCAGGTATGCAACTTCCGTTTTTTGGTTTCAATCGTTATTCCCCCACGTACTATATCCGCTGGTGCCTGCGGTGTGGTGGCTCCATGTGATGTCTCGATAACGAATGGCGACATGCTCTTGCGGTTCGGCGTCGTTCTGTAAGATGGCGTGGGGCATTTCAAGTGTCAGGTCAGCAATAATCCCACCATTGATCGATATAGAATAGAATTTTTCGTGCAGGCCAAAAGAAGACACGCGATAAAAACTGATGGTGCAGTTTATTTCTTCTCTAGATGAGAGGGCTTGAGCAAGAAGCGGCGAAGACTTATCAACGTTTTTGGTTATGATAATTGGATGATGAGTTGGTTTGATGATATTTCCGACATTAGACATATTATGGCTGTAAGAGAGCACCATGATTTCATCCGCATGCCCTGCCTGACACTTGTTGCCGATAGAATCTTGGGTTGAACAACCCGCCGAAATCAGTCCTTGAGCCTTACCGGTGATGGTCATGTAACCATGGTTAGCCATACGTGACACTCCTTGTTAGTCAGTTGGACATACTATTGCAAGCGTTTCAGTCGCGCCGTAAGTAGTTGTCGAGAAACTTTACGGAATATGTCGAGCTTAGGTCTGCTGACTATTGGCGGTTCGGTAAAAGATCCGGCTAGGTATGTCTGTGAGGTGGTATGGCTGACGTTGGTTTTTGGTTCCATTGCTCCCCAAACCTTGAACGTGCTGTTGAGACGTTTTTCGCGAGCAGGCTCGCACACGTGGATCGGCGCACGCGTCTCAAACTCGGAGACGATTATTTGACGAATATCCTCGTTGACCAACCACCGGTCGGCTTTTCCCTGCGCCGCTTGAACGTCTGTCCAAACGGGTCTAGCTTTTCGATGTGGGAAAATATCCCACGCACAGAATTCCAACAAAAATTAAGACCATTCCCGACTTGATTCGACGTTTCTCGCGGTGATGACCAGGAGGCGGAATATGCAAGTTCAAGCAGTTTTCAAACGGGCTCTATTGGCGATGGCCATCGGTGGTGTGCTGTCGGCGTCCATTGTTTTGATTCCTGATTCGATTTCCCACGACTCCAGCGCTTACGCCAAAGAAGGTGGCGGACATGGCGGCGGCGGTGGTGGCGGTAGCGGTGGTGGAGGCGGTGGCGGTAATGGTGGTGGTCACGGCGGTGGAGGCGGAGGAGGTAACGGAGGCGGTGGTGGTGGCGGTAACGGCGGTGGTCACGGTGGCGGCGGCGGTGGTGGCAGCGGAAACGGAGGCGGCCATGGTGGAAATGGCGGCGGTAGCGGAAGTGGTGGTGACGGTGGCGGTCATGCTGGCAATGGTGGCGGCAACAGTGGCAGCGGTCACGGCAATGCGGGCTCGGACCACGCTGGGAACTCGAATTCCGGACGCAACGGCAATCATGCTGAAGCCGGTGACGATCACGGCAATCACGCTGGTGGAGAGCCTGGCGATGATCATGGCAATCATGTGGGCGGTGAGCCCGGGGACGATCATGGCAATCATGTTGGGGGCGAGCCTGGCGACGACCATGGCAATCATGTTGGCGGCGAGCCTGGTGATAATCGTGGCAACCATGTGGGTGGCGAACCGGGTGATGACCGCGGCGTTCATGTCGGCGGCGAACCGGGGGATGACAATCACAGGAGCTGACTTGCGCGGCAAATGAGAACTCATGCAAAACCTCGGGGGCGGGTTTTGCATGAGGCGTGACTCGGACCGAAACGCCCCCTTTGATGCATTATTTGCAACCTTTACAGCTGTCCCGGAAAAGAAGGCAACAAGCTCGTATGGGATTTTTTCCCGCGTCGTTATACTGGGGTCAACTGTCAAGGAATTCGCTGAATGCAATCGCCAACACTCCCTCCCTCTCTGATAAGTGCCCTGCGACGGGTCATGCGCCCGCTCGTGCGCCTGATGCTGCGCAAAGGGGTCACTTACACGGTGTTCGCCGATCTGCTCAAGGAAGTCTTCGTCGATGTGGCCGATCGGGAATTTCGCCTGGACGACAAGGCCCCGAGCGACAGCCGCATCAGCCTGCTGACGGGAGTTCATCGCAAGGATGTCCGGCGGTTGCGCAGCGAGAGCGAAGCGTCGGTCTCGACTCTGCCGGAAAACATCACCCTGGGCGCACAGTTGGTCAACGCGTGGACCACCTGCCAGCCATTCTGCAAACGTTCCGGTCATGCATTGCCGCTGCCGCGACTGGCCAGCGCCGGCGGTGACTGCTCCTTCGATGCCCTGGTGGCGAAAATCAGTACTGACATCCGTGCACGGGTGGTGCTCGACGAGTGGTTGCGTCTGGGCGTCGTGCGGCTCGATGAGCAGGACTGCGTACACCTTGAAGCCCAGGCCTTCGTGCCACAAAAGGGCTTCGACGAAAAAGCCGCATACCTTGGCCACAACCTGCACGACCATGCCAGCGCCGCGGTGCATAACCTGAGCGGCGAAGGCGAGCCGCTCTTCGAACGTAGCGTGCACTATGATTCTCTGAGTGCGGTCAGCGTCGAGAAACTGCGCGAGGCCGTGGCCAGCGAGGGCATGCAGACGCTGCTGGAGTTCAGCCGGCTCGCCGCAGATCTGGAAAGCGCGGATTTGCCGACGATCGATAAACGCCAGCGCATCACCATCGGACTTTATTTCTACACTGAGCCCACAGAGCCCAATTCGCCGGTGAAACCCGCGCCATGATTTCCCTCAAGCGCTGCTTCAGTGCCTTCTCGCTCGTCCTGGTTCTGGGGTTGAACCCGGTGACTTCGGCGTGGGTGGACGCAGCGCCGGCCTGTGTGAGCCGCGATGAAGTGGGCATGGCCGGTGCAAACGGCATGCAGTTCCCGGGTGGCACCGGCGGAACCGGCGTCAGCAGCGAAACCAGCGGCATGGGCAACGGCGCCGGCGCGCCTGTCACCAGGCAGCGTCCTGGCGGCACCGGTGGCACCGGCGCGGTGGCGGCCGGTGTGGACGGCCCCGTCATTCATCGTGACAACGGTGGCGTGGGCGGCACCGGCGCACCGATCTTCAGTCCGGGCGGTACCGGCGGCACCGGTATCGTCGGCACCATCACCGGCTTCGCCTCGATCTGCGTCAATGGCATGGAAGTGCATTTCGGCAAGGACGTGCCGGTCAGCGAAAACGGCGTCGCCGCCAGCAGCGAGCATCTGGCGATCGGTCAGGTCGTGGCCGTGGAAGCCTTCCCGACCAAGCGCGGCCTGCAGGCCGGGCGCATTTCGATCATCAACGTCTATGAAGGGCCGCTGACGGCGCTGCCCAATGCCAAGGCGCCGCTGCGGGTCATGGGACAACCGGTGCGCCTGGCGGCAGGCGCCCGGGTTGCCGAAGGGCTGCGGCCGGGCGATCCGGTGCGGGTCAGCGGCTTGCGTGATGCCCAGGGTCAAGTGGTGGCCAGCCGCATCGAGCGGGCGCCGGGCCTCAAGGAAGCCAGCGCCATCGGTACGGTCGATCGCGCCGGCACTCTGCAAGGTTTGAAACTGGGCACTCGTGTGGCACCGGCTCAGGAAGTGCTGGTGCGTGGCCAGTGGTCCGGTCGCCAACTGGAAGTGGCGCAAAGCCGCCCCGATCCGAGCCTGCCGTTTGCCGGTCGGGTGCGCGAAGCCGTCATCGAAGGTCTTGTGCAGAGCAAGCAGGATGGTCGCGTGGTGGTGGGTGGCTTCAACGTGAAACTGGGTCGCGACACCGTGTTTGTTGGCGAGGGCTCCGCAGCATTGGCCGTGGACCAGCGGGTTCGGGTGAGCGGGGTGCTCAGTGGTGGCCGAGAAGTGCGGGCAACCCGTGTCGAGTTCAACAATGAACGCATCGATAATTCGGGGCGCGGTCGGATGGAGCGTGGTACCGGGCAGGATTCGGGGCATGGCTCTGATAGTGGCTCCGATGATTCACGCGGCTCCAGTAACACAGACAACCGCGGCAGCAGCGGTCGTGGAAGCGGCGATTCAAGGGATCGCAATGAAAGCCTCGATGACCGCAGTGGCAAGGGCGGCGGCAGCGATCACGTCGACCGCAATGAAAGCGGCAAGTCCGAATCGGTGGACAAGTCCGGCAAGTCCGAGCGCGGTGAGAAGGTTGAGCAGCCTGAAAGGATCGACAACAGCGGACCGTCCGACAAGATTGATAAAGTCGAGAGAATCGACAATAGCGGGCCGTCTGACAGGGTCGAGAGGGTAGAGAAGGTTGAAAAAGTCGAAAAAGTTGAGAAGGTCGAGAAGGTCGAGAAAGTAGAAAGAGTAGAGAAGGTCGAGAAGGTCGAGAAGGTGGAACGACCGGAGAAGGTCGAGAAAGTCGAAAAGGTGGAACGACCGGAAAAAGTTGAAAAAGTGGAAAAAGTGGAGCGACCGGAGAAGGTCGAAAAAGTAGAGAAAGTCGAGCGACCGGAAAAGGTCGAGAAGGTGGAAAAAGTAGAACTCCCGGAGCGCATTGAGAAAGTCGAACGACCGGACACAGTGGAGAAGATCGAAAAGCCTGAGAAAGTCGAAAAAACCGAGAAGGCAGAACGTCCAGATCGATCAGGCCGCCAGTGAGCGGCGCAGTCATTTCTACAACCGGTCAATAAGCAACTAGGCTGGGTAAGTCCGATCACAGTTCTCGACAGGACTTGAGGTGAAGATGAGACCCGTGCTTTCCCTGTTTGCCAGCCTGCTGGCAAGTCTTTCGGTACCGGCTCTGGCCGATACCTTCAGCACCGCCATCGGCGTCGACTATTCCAGCGGCGACTATGGCACGGGTACCACCTCGGAAATCTGGTACGTGCCGGTCGTGGCCAAGTACGAAACCGGCCCCATGATCTACAAGGTCACCGTCCCCTGGCTGCGCATCACCAACCCCGAAGTCGGCCCCGACGGCGATCCGCTGCCCGGCGGTTGCCGGGACGTGGAAAGCGGCATGGGCGATACCGTCACCAGCGTCGATTACGCGGTGCTCGATGGCAGTGAAGGCGGGCTGCTGGTGGACCTGATCGGCAAGGTCAAGTTTCCCACCGCCGATGAAGACCAGTGCCTGGGCACCGGCAAAACCGACTACACCGCCCAGGTCGACGTGGCCAAGGGCTTCGGCCGGGTGACCGGCTTTGCCACTTTGGGCTGGAAGAAATACGGCGACCCGACGGGTACCGATTTCGACGATCCGTTCTTTGCCACCCTGGGCTTCGCCATGCCAGTGGCCACCCGCACATCGGCGGGGCTTTCCTATGACTGGCGGGACAGGGTTGTCTCCACCGGTTCGCAGATTCAGGAGCTGACCCTGTTCCTCACCCACCGGCTCAATCATGAGTGGAAGGTCCAGTTGTATGCGGTCAAGGGCTTTTCCGATGCCAGCCCGGATGCGGAGGGTGGGTTGATGTTGTTCCACACCTTCTGAAAGATTTCTTTGTCTGATACATCGCCTTCGCGGGCAAGCCTCGCTCCTACGGGTTGAACATCTGTAGGACCGAGGCTTGCCCGCGAATAGGCTTCATACATTTGTCTAACCCGACACCATCCCCCTAGGATTTTGTCGATGTTCAGCCTCATCGGTCCTCCCTAGTCTTCAACCCAGGCGCTGTTGATGACTAACAATAAAAGGAGACAACCGATGCCTATTCAGACTGAACACGATCCACGTTTGAAGCGTGCCTTGAAGACGCGACACATCAGCATGCTGGCCCTGGGCGGGGTTATTGGCGCCGGGCTGTTCGTGGGGTCCAGCGCGGTCATCGCGTCCACCGGGCCCGGTGCTTTCATCACTTATGCGATCACCGGGATCATCGTTGCCCTGGTGATGCGCATGCTTGGCGAGATGGCGGCGGCGCATCCCGCCAAAGGCTCTTTCGTCGACTACGCACGCATGGCCTTCGGGCGACCGGCCGGTTACATGACCGGCTGGCTGTACTGGTATTTCTGGGTGATCGTGGTCGGCTTCGAAGCGGTGGTCGGCGGGCAGATCATCAATGGCTGGTTCCCCGACATACCGGTGTGGATCATTGCGCTGGGGCTGATGGTGAGCATGACCCTGCTGAACCTGATGTCGGTGCATTCCTTCGGTGAAGCCGAGTATTGGTTCGCCGGGGTCAAGGTCGCGGCCATCATCGTGTTCCTGCTGGTCACTGGCGCCTACGTGTTCCATCTGTGGCCGGGCTCGACCGCAAGCTTCAGCAACCTTACCGACCATGGCGGGTTCCTGCCTCACGGTCTGAGTTCGTTGTTCACCGGCGTCGTGGTGGTGATCTTTTCCATGACCGGCGTCGAAGTCGCGACTCTCGCGGCTGCCGAATCTGAAGACCCTTCGCGCAACATCCGCAAGGCCGTCAACACCGTCATGGTGCGGATTCTGGTGTTCTTCGTGTTGGCGACCTTCTTCATTGTGGTGGCGCAGCCGTGGACCGAAATGAAGGCCGGCAAGTCGCCGTTCGTGGCCACCCTGGAGCACATCGGCATCCCTGGCGCCGGTCACATGCTGACGGCGGTGATTCTGGTGGCGGTGCTGTCAGTATTGAACGCCGGGCTCTACACCTCATCGCGACTGCTGTACGTGCTGGCGTCCAACGACGAAGCGCCGCGCTGGATCGCCGGCGTCAGCCGCAAGGGCGTGCCGGTGCGTGGGGTGATCGCATCGACGCTGGTGGGCTATGGCTGCGTGGTGATCGCGGCAATCTGGCCAGACACCGTCTTCCAGTTCCTGATCAACTCCTCCGGCACGGTGTTCCTGTTCGTGTACCTGGTGATCTGCCTGTCGCAACTCAAGCTTCGCCGCCGCTGGTTGCAAGAGGGCAGCCTGAAGTTCGCGATGTGGTGGCACCCCTGGCTGCCGCTGTTGGTGACGGCCTCGATCATCGCCGTTCTGGTGAGCATGGCCTTCGATCCGTCGATGCAGCTGAGCCTTGGGCAATGCCTGATCGCCATCGCCGCGATTGCCGCGTCGTACGGACTGCTGCGCCTGTTCCGCAGCCGGCAACGGGCCGGTGAAGTGGCCGCGCAGCGCACACCTGTCGCTTGAAACTCCTTGTTCATGGCCGTCTATGGGAAGCCATCCGATGTCAGCAAAAATTGATTTGACCCAACTGCCCAACAAGCCGCTCTGGTTCGAGCAAGGCCCGGGCCGTGCGCGGCTGGAAGGTTCGGTGGAGGCGGATGTCGCCATCATCGGCGCCGGATACACCGGCTTGTGGACGGCCTACTACCTGCTCAAGAGCGACCCGTCGTTGCGCGTGGTGCTGGTGGAAAAGCACGAAGTCGGGTTCGGCGCCTCGGGCCGCAACGGCGGCTGGGCCTCGGCGATCTTCCCGATTTCCCTGGACCGGGTGGCGCAGATGTATTCCCACGAAGCGGCTTTGAAGCTGCAGGGCGCGATGAACCACACGGTCGACGAGATCGGCCGTGTGCTGGCTCTGGAAGGGGTCGATGCGGATTACGCCAAGCAAGGATTTTTGTCTCTGGCTCGCAGCGCGCCGCAGCTTGACCGGGTGCGGGCAACGGTGGAGGCCTCGGCGCGGTTCGGGCTGCCGGATCAGTGGCAGATGCTCGATCAGGCCCAGGCTGTCGCCACGGTCGGTGCGCGGGGCGCATTGGGCGGGTTGTACACCAAACATTGCGCGCTGATTCACCCCGGCAAGCTGGTGCGCGGGCTGGCGAAGCTGGTCGAGCAGATGGGTGCGACCATTTATGAACATTCGGCGGTCACTGAGCATGCGCCGGGCGTTGTGCGTACGGCGCAGGGTTCGATCAACGCGAAGTTCACGGTACGCGCCACCGAAGCTTTCACTTCGCAGCAACCGGGGCACTCACGCTTTGTGATTCCGCTGTATTCGCTGGTGCTGGCCACCGAGCCGTTGCCTGAGGATCTAAGGCGCAAGCTGAACCTGCATCACCGTTTGGCCTTCAACGATATGCGTCACTTGCGTGTGTATGGGCAGGTGACGGCCGAGGGGCGTCTGGTGTTCGGTGGCCGGGGCGCGCCTTATCAGTGGGGCTCGAAGATTTCCGAGGATTCGGATCTGGTGGACAACGTTCACAGCAAGATCCACAAGACGATGCTCGAATTCTTCCCGGACCTTGCCGATGCCCGGATCACTCATCGCTGGGGCGGCGCGCTGGGCGTCTCCCGGGACTGGTGCCCGACCGTGAGCATCGACCGCAAGAACCGCATCGCCTGGGCCGGCAATTACGTTGGTGATGGTGTCGCCACCAGCAATCTGGCAGGCCGCATCCTGCGCAACCTGATTCTTGAACAGGACGACGACATCAACAGCTTGCCGATCGTCAACCATCGCTCACCGTCCTGGGAGCCCGAGCCACTGCGCTGGCTGGGAGTGAACAGCGGACTTGCCGCCGCGTCCCTGAGCGATATCGAAGAGCGCCTCACCCATCGCCCATCACGCACCGCCATGTTGCTGGAAAAGCTGACCGGTGCGCATTAACAGGAGAGCTTCATGCCAACTTTCACCATTATCAAAAATGCCGCTATTCATGAGTTGCCGCTGACGGCCGCTGGTCAGCGTGCGGGGGCAGACAAGGGCGATCCGCAAATTGCTATTCAGACTTTGGCGCCTGAAGCGACGGGTAATCTGGGGGTTTGGGAATGTCAGCCGGGGGGATGGCCGGTGGTCAATCGTCCGGATACGGAGTTCACCTACATCCTGTCTGGTCGCGCCCAGCTGACCGATGACGCCAGCGGGGAAACCGTGGATGTGCGCGGCGGGGACCTGATCATTTTGCCGCCGGGCTGGACCGGGCGCTGGGATGTGCTGGAGACGGTGAGGAAGGTCTACGCCATCTACTGATCCAACCCCAACCCTGTGGGAGCGGGCTTGCCCGCGAAGAGGCCGGCAGCTTCAACATTTTCATTGGCTGACCCACCGCCATCGCGGGCAAGCTCCCACAGGTTTTTCGAGTGTTCCGGGGTTACGGGTTGTTATCGAACAACTCGGTATTCTTCCCCGCTTGTATCGCAATCCAGAACCGCGCGATTCCCTGCGTGGTCGTGGGCTTGATGCCCGTCAGTTGCTCCACCAGTTTGAGTCGGTAGACCAGGGTCTGGCGATGAATGTCCAGGTCCAGCGCAGTAGCCTTCCAGTTCCCGTCGTTCTCCAGAAAGGCCATCAACGTCGCCAGCAAGGCCGCGCGTTGGGTTCGGTCGTGCTCGATCAGCGGTCCCAGGTAACGCCCCACCAA
Source organism: Pseudomonas sp. SDO55104_S430 (assembly GCF_054070595.1). Lineage (NCBI taxonomy): Bacteria > Pseudomonadati > Pseudomonadota > Gammaproteobacteria > Pseudomonadales > Pseudomonadaceae > Pseudomonas > Pseudomonas sp. SDO55104_S430. The sequence goes on from NZ_JBSVXG010000029.1 coordinate 24,099, forward strand.
CGCCCGGGCTTCGGCCAGGGATTTGGGCGCCATGATCAGGCCGGTTTCCGCCTCGCCGTAGCGCAGCACACCGGCATTCAGTTCCTGGGCCTGCATCAGCGCAAGACGCGCTTGTCTGACGCTTTCGCGGAAACCCGTCGCCGTGGCGATGGGCCCGCTGACGCCGATCGCTGTACCTGCGCCGAGACTGGCGCGAAGGGCATCGAAAATCTCGCTGTCATCGTGACAGAGGGCGATCAGCAGATCGTTATCACTCAGCAGCAAAGGGCACGTACGGTGAAAGACCGGAGCCTGATGCAATTCATCAGCTGCCCACGGCCCATTGATGCCAGGCCTGATCGCCACGCTGACCAGCGTCCCGGCCAGCCCGCGTTGCGCCAGGATCGGCCGCGCCAGGCTGAACTCGGTTTCATTGGTCAACAGACTGCGGAGCAACGCCGATCCCTCATCGCGCTGCAGGTCGCGCTGGATCATCAAACGCTCCAGTTCGACCCCCAGAAGACCCACCAGTGAACGCACCAGAATCGGATCACTCTGGGTTCTTTCACCCTTGCGAGCCATGACCAGATTGGCCCGAGTACGCCCGCCAATCGGGATTCGCTCAAGGCGTTCTGCCGCAGTTTTATACACGGTGGCCGACTCGACGATTGCAGTGCCACTAACCGCGTCCTCGATGCTCAAACTCAAATCCAGCGTGCTCGCCAGGATCGACAGCCGACCGGCCATGTCCGGCTCCTTGCGCAGCGCCTCGGCATAGGTCTGAAACAGCCGCTCGCTGGCATTGAAGCGCTCGCGCTGCGCCTGCAGCACGCTTTCGATCACATAGTGGGAGAGCTTGACGAACTCCAGCTCGAAGCTGCCCCGAAGGATGGGGAAGAGCAGGCGGTCAGCGGCGTCGAGCATCAGGTCGGACAGTTCCGGGGCGTCATCGCGAGGCGCGACCACCAGGGCGCTGGCGTTGCTCTGCACCAGTTGTTCGAGCCAGGAAACCTGTTCGTCCGCATCAAAGGGAATGCCGCCGCAGGTGGTCATCACCAGATCACCCGGGGAAACCCAGCGCCATGGGTCCGGCAGGTCGACGGCATGGGCCCAGGTGATGGTCCTGCCGGTGCCGGTCAGGCCGGCGATCGCGCGCAGTTTCAGTATATCGATATCGAGCAGGTCCTGGACCGTGAGCATGGTGGGGGTGATCCGGCGGTTTCGAGGGGGCCTATGGTACCCGTTCACATCCCCCTGTAGGAGCGAGCTTGCTCGCGATGGCGGAGTGTCAGGCCCATAAATTTCGGATGAACCACCGCCTTCGCGGGCAAGCCCGCTCCCACAGGGATTTCGGTTGTTTGCAAGATGTGCGTACACCCACAGAACCTGTGGGAGCGGGCTTGCCCGCGATGATCCCAAGAACACCGCGGGTCTAACGTCGGACGGTCACCAACCCTTGACCCCACTCATATCCGGCAACTTGTGCGCGATCCCCTTATGGCAGTCAATACAAGTCGCCTCACCCTTGGCCAACGACGTCGAATGCATCGCTGCCGCCCTTTTGCTCTGCCGGGTGAAATCCATGAACTCGAAGTTGTGGCAGTTGCGGCATTCGCGCGAGTCGTTGGCTTTGAGCCGGGCCCATTCGTGTTCTGCCAGCTCGCGGCGCATGGAGAGGAATTTGTCGCGGGTGTCGATGGTGCCGAACAGCTTGCCCCAGACTTCCTTCGAGGCCTGCATCTTGCGCGCGATCTTGTGGGTCCATTCGTGGGGCACGTGGCAGTCCGGGCAACTGGCGCGTACGCCGGAGCGGTTGGTGTAGTGGATGGTCTCCTGCAACTCGACGAAAACGTTATCGCGCATCTCGTGGCAGGAGGTGCAGAACTTCTCGGTGTTGGTCAGCTCCAGCGCCGTGTTGAAACCACCCCAGAAAATGATCCCGGCGATGAAACCGCCCAGCGTCAGGAACCCCAGGCTGAAATAAACGCTGGGCCGACGCAGGATGCCCCAGTAATCCTTGAGCAGGGCGAACAGTGCTTTCATGGCGCCTCCTCAAGGCTTCTTCGCGTTGTTGGCGTCGTCTTGCAGAATCTGGTCGATGGTCTCGAAGCTGTTGCCCACCAACGGCTGCACGTCTTTTTGCGGCACATGGCACTGGGTGCAGAAGTAGCGACGCGGTGACACCGCCGCCAGCGGCTGGCCGTCGCGATCCATGTAGTGGGTGATGCTGATCATCGTCGCCTGGCTGCGCGGGCTGTTGGCCCGGCTGTGACAGGACAGACACTTGTTGCCGTTCTTGTCGATCTGATAACCGCGGATGGTGTGGGGAATGGTCGGCGGTTGCTCCGGGTAATTGCGCTCGCGCTTGATGTCCTTGTTTTCATCCTCGGCCAAAGGCGGTGCCTGCATTTCCTGGGTGATGGTGCCACCGGGGCGCCGTCCGTTGGGGGCCGGCGCATCCAGCGGGTAATTGACTTCGGCGGCGATGGCCGCGCCGATCACGGCGAGCAAAAGCAACGGCAGGATTCGAAAGGTCATGACGGTTCTCCTCATGCCGCGCTGATCAATTCGATGCGGATGGCGCATTTCTTGTAGTCGGTCTGCTTGGAGATCGGGTCGGTGGCATCGAGCGTGACCTTGTTGATCAGCTTGTTGGCATCGAAGAACGGCACGAACACCAGGCCGCGCGGTGGCTTGTTGCGCCCGCGGGTTTCGATGCGCGCACGGATCTCGCCGCGCCGGCTGATCAGTTTCACCTCGCTGCCGCGCCGTGCCTGCAAGGCCTTGGCATCTTCAGGGTGCATGTACACCAAGGCGTCGGGCACGGCCTTGTACAGCTCATCGACCCGTTGGGTCATGCTGCCGGTGTGCCAGTGTTCGAGCACGCGCCCTGTGCTCAGCCAGAACGGGAATTGCTCGTCCGGGGCTTCGGCCGGCGGCTCGTAGGGCAGAGCGAAGATGATCGCCTTCTTGTCCGGCTGGCCGTAGAACTGCACGTCGCTGCCGGTCTCGACATAGGGGTCGAGCCCTTCGCGGTAACGCCAGCGGGTTTCCTTGCCGTCCACCACCGGCCAGCGCAGGCCGCGCTCGCTGTGGTAGCGGTCGAAGCCGGCCAGGTCATGACCATGGCCGCGACCGAACTGCGCGTACTCTTCGAACAGACCTTTTTGCACGTAGAAACCGAAGGCCTTGGCCTCGTCGTTCTTGAAGCCGTTTTCGATCTGCGCCACCGGGAACTGATCGACCTGACCGTTCCTGTACAGCACATCGAAAAGGGTCTTGCCTTTGAGTTCAGGAGACTTGGCCAATAGCTCGGCAGGCCACACCTCATCGGTCTTGAAACGCTTGGAAAACTCGATCAGCTGCCAAAGGTCGGACCTGGCATCACCCGGTGCGCTGACCAGTTGGTGCCAGAACTGCGTGCGCCGTTCGGCGTTGCCGAAGGCGCCTTCCTTCTCTACCCACATGGCGCTCGGCAGGATCAGATCGGCGGCCTGGGCGGACACGGTGGGATAGACGTCCGAGACGATCACGAAGTTTTCCGGGTTGCGCCAACCGGGCAACACCTCCTGCATGATGTTGGGGCCGGCGTGCATGTTGTTGCTGGCCTGGGTCCAGTAGACGTTGAGCACGCCGTCCTTGAGCATGCGGCTCTGCTGCACCGCGTGGAAGCCGACCTTCTCCTGGATGGTGCCGGCGGGCAGCTTCCAGATCTGTTCCGCCGTGGCGCGGTGCTTGGGATTGGTCACCACCAGGTCGGCGGGCAGACGGTGAGAGAAGGTGCCGACTTCCCGCGCGGTGCCACAGGCCGAGGGCTGACCGGTCAGGGAGAACGGGCTATTGCCCGGTTCACTGATCTTGCCGGTGAGCAAATGGATGTTGTAGATCAGGTTGTTGGCCCAGACCCCGCGGGTGTGCTGGTTGAAACCCATGGTCCAGAACGACACCACCTTGCGCTTGGGATCGGCGTACAGCTCGGCCAGGCTCTTTAGGCGGTCGGCCGTGACCCCGGTTTCCTTCGCCGTGCGCTCCAGGGTGTAGGGTTTGACGAAGGCGGCGAAATCCTCGAAGGACATGTCGGTCCAGGTGTTGGCCTTGTCGGCGTTCTTCGCGTTCTTTTCCCGTGGATCGTCCGGGCGCAGGCCGTAGCCGATGTCCTCGGCGCCCTTGGCGAAGCGCGTGTGCTTGCTGACGAAATCCTTGTTCACCGCGCCGCTTTCGATGATGTGGTTGGCGATGTAGTTGAGGATCAACAGGTCGGTCTGTGGCTTGAACACCATGGGGATGTCGGCGAGATCGAAGCTGCGGTGTTCGAAGGTCGACAGCACCGCAACCTTGACGTGGGGCTGGCTCAGGCGTCGGTCGGTGACGCGGCTCCAGAGGATCGGGTGCATCTCCGCCATGTTCGAGCCCCAGAGCACGAAGGCGTCGGTGGCTTCGATGTCGTCGTAGCAGCCCATCGGCTCATCCATGCCGAAAGTGCGCATGAAGCCCATCACCGCCGAGGCCATGCAGTGCCGGGCGTTAGGGTCGATGTTGTTGCTGCGAAAGCCGGCCTTCATCAGCTTGTTAGCGGCGTAGCCTTCCCACACCGTCCATTGCCCGGAGCCGAACATGCCGATGGATTCGGGGCCCTTGTTTTTCAGGGCCTGCTTGAATTTCTCTTCCATGATGTCGAAGGCCTTGTCCCAGCTGATCGCCTGGAACTCGCCCTGTTTGTCGAACTTGCCGTCTTTCATGCGCAGCAGCGGCTGGGTCAGGCGGTCTACGCCGTACATGATCTTCGACAGAAAATAACCCTTCACACAGTTCAGCCCACGGTTGACCTCGGCTTTTACATCACCATGGGTGGCGACCACCCGGTTGTCCCTTGTCGCGACCATCACGCTGCAACCGGTGCCGCAGAAACGGCAGGGCGCCTTGTTCCAGTCCAGGGTGACCATGTCGGCTTCGGTGATCAGGTTGCTTGCGGAAGTGGCGATCGGCAGGCCGGCAGCGGCGGCGGCAATGGCGGCGGCCTGGGCCTTGACGAATTCCCGGCGGGACATGCTCATTCGGTTTCCCCTGCGTGGTCGAGGATTTGGTGATAGATCAACGCGGCATTGAGAACACCGGGCAAGTTGTTGATCTGTTCGATGCGTTGCAGGATCTGCTCTTCGTGGGTTGCCTCAAGTACCACCACCAGTTTTCCGGCGGGACTTTCCTGATGCAGTTCCAGATGATCGAGAAGACGCAAGTTGGCTTTGACGGCTTCGAAAAGTTCGGGCCGTGCAAGTACTACGAGACTGGCTATATGCAAGGTTTCATCCATGGGCTGACTCCGTCGGGCGCTTACCAAAGTTGATCAGGCAGGCGGTCCAGGCGGTCCGTAGAGCATTTGGAAAAACCAGACGATGAAGCCGTAGCCGCCGACAATCGCCACCGACAGCAAGGGGAACAGACAGACGACAAGAAACAGGAACAGCCGGGTTTCCTTTCGGCGCTGTGTTTTTTGTTCTTCAGCCAATGACATTGGTTTATCTCCAGCCGAACTTCAAAACAGCCTAGTTCACTATAAAAACGAGGGTTTCATGTTGGCGGGATTGGCGACCGGCGGTAATGATCTAAATCAATTGTTGGCTCATTGAAAGTTTATCAACACTATTAAGAGGCATTCGCATTAATAGTTGCGCTAGTTGGCAACCTGCGCGCAAAGAAACTCCAGAAAGCTTTTGCTCACCGTCGTCAGATACGGGGCAGGGCGCGTCACGATGTGAAAACGCCGGGTCGCCCAACTGTCCGTCAGCGTGACGATGCAAAGCCCGGGGCCGTCGGTGTAGCTGATCGCCTGTCGGGGAATGACGGCGATGCCCAGGTTGGCCTGCACCATGCGGCACACCGCGTCGAAGCTCTTTACATGAACCTCATAACTGATGGTCTTTTTTGAGCTGCGCGCCGCCTGATCGAGCATGCGGTAAAGCGGGCTGTCCTTGTGCAGCGCAATGTGGCTGAACGCCAATGTCTGTGCAAAGGACACCTCGGGAAGATCAGCCAGCGGATGGTTCTGCGGCACGACCACCACCAATTCATCCGAATGGTAGTCATGCACTTCGAGCCCGCGCTCAACCGCTCCCGCCAGATCCGTGCTGATAGCCAGATCACTCTGATTGCTCAGCACCGATTCCACCGCCTCTTCGCTGGTCTGCTCCTGCAACTCTATCGCGACCTCGGGGAAAGCATCGCGGTACGCGCGCAGATCCTGCGGCAGAAACTGGATGATGCTCGAACGATTGGCGCCCACCCGGATATGCCCGCGCTGGCCATCGGCGAAACCCGACATTTCGGCGCTCATCAACAGCATGTCATCAACCACGCGTCTGGCGTGCTCCAGCAGACAGAGACCGGCCGGTGTCGCCTCGATTCCTTTCTTGTGCCGGTAGAACAAGGGCGTGCCAATGGCTTCTTCAAGCTCGGCGATGCGCTTGCTCACCGCGGACGGCACCATGTTTTCCCGCTCCGCCGCGCGGGCAATGCTGCCCAGTTCACAGGCGGAAATGAAGAGCTTGAGGGAGGTCGGGTCGAATCGCCAGATGGAGTGCATTGAGTACCGATATTTGGTGATGGCTGTGCTGATGAATGATCACTATCGCTTGAAGGTGCGACGTTTAGTATCCCTCTCAGTGAGGAGATAGAACATGACTAACACAAAAATCCGCTTTGACGGACGCATCCTGTTCCTGTCCGACAGCAGTGAAGCTGTGAAAGCTCAACTGCAGGGACGCGACTTGACCACGGCAGAGGCCTTGCCGCTTCGCGACAATATTTCTACCGACGAAATCACCCCGGTGGTCATCATGATGACCTACGACCATCGCCTGGGTGAGTTTCCTTATGTGGGCTTCAAGACCCAGGGCGTGCTGCCGATCGGCAATTTTGCGGTGAAGAACGGCGGCTTCCAGATCACCGTGGCCGGCAAGCGTTATGGCAAGGGTTCGTCCCGCGAGTCCAGCCCCCTGGCAGAGAAATCCGCGGGGATTCGCCTGATCATCGCCGAGAGTTTCGAGCGGATCTATCGCCAGAACTGCGACAACATCGGTATCTATACATCGACCGATTTCGGCCTGATCTCGCGGATTCGTGCAGGTGAAGCCATCGATATCGAGGAGTTTCTCGTCGGGCGTGACGCGGTTACGCAAGCGGTGATTCGTGCGGGCGGTCTGCTGCCTTACAGCAAAGCCGAATTACCGCCGCGAGACGAAAAGGTCTTCAATCCGATTCCCCGTGATCGTCCGCTGACCCTGGTGGAAAAGATCATCGAGCGTCGGCGCATCAGCCAGGGACCGGTGGCGCGGGGCGATGGTCTGTTCATTTCCGCCGACTGGCGCTTCAGCCATGACTACTTCACCGGCATGTGCGCGCACTTCATGCACGAGGCGTTCGGTGAGGCGGTGAATCTGGTGCGCCCCCAGGAAATCATCGCCTTCCAGGATCACCTGATTCTCGCCAACCAGAGCTTTCCCCATGTGCGCGACAACCTGCTCGCCGCCGTCGGCGGACTGGCCTCGGCCCATGACGAATTCGTCCGCCGCTACCCGGTGGTCGCCCATGGCGCGTTGAAGGAAAGCAGCGGTTCTGAAGGCATCTGCCATGCCCTGATGACCGAACAGCACGCGATGCCGGGCCAGGTGGTGGTGGGCACCGATTCCCATTCGCCACATTCCGGCGCCCTCGGTTGTCTGGCGTTCGGGGCCGGCGCCACCGACATCGCCAACAGCTGGGCCACCGGTTACATCCGTTGCCGAATGCCCGAGATCATCCGAGTCGAACTCAGCGGTCGGCTCAAGCCCGGCGTGACCGCCAAGGACGTGGTGCTGGAGCTGCTGCGCAACGAGTCGATCCGCCAGGGCAACGCCATCGGTGCGGTGTTCGAGTACAGCGGCGAAGCGGTGCGGGCCATGTCTATCGATGAGCGGGCGACGCTGACCAACATGGTTGCCGAGCTGGGTGGTTTCACCGGGATCGTCCAGCCGGACCAGAAGACCGTCGATTTCATCCGCGAGCGGCGCGGCGTGGAGATCGTGCTGGAGGACTGGCTGTTCAGTGATGAAGGTGCCGAGTACAAACAGCAGTTTTCCATCGACTGCTCGCGCTTGACGCCTCTGGTCGCGGCGCCCGGAGATCCCGGCAATGGAGTGGCGCTGGCAGAGCTGGATCAACAGATCGCCGTGGACATTGCCTACGGCGGTTCCTGCACCGCCGGCAAGCGCGAAGACTTCGATTACTACCACGAAGTACTGGCGTGGGGTGTGGAGCATGGCTTGACCATCGCCGAGCACACCCGGCTTTATCTGCAATTCGGCACCCTGGCCGTTCGCGATTACTGCATCGAACAGGGTTACCTGAAGACCTTCGAGCGTCTCGGCGTCGAGTTGATCATGCCGGGCTGCGGCGCTTGCGCGAACTGCGGGCCGGGCTCGTCGACCCGGGCCGATCAGGTGACGGTCAGTGCGATCAACCGCAACTTCCCCGGTCGATCCGGACCGGGGCAGGTGTGGCTCGCCAGTCCCTATACCGTTGCGGCCAGCGCGCTGCTTGGACGCCTGGGCAGTTTTGAAGAATTGCGTGAGTCGGCCCGCCAGGAGGTGGTTTGAGATGAACCTGTCGACCTCTGATCTGTGTGATCGGCACGCAGCGCTGCTCATCGACGGCAACCTGCGGGTATTGCCGGGTGACTGGTGCCGGTTCGGCGCACTTCAGCGTTTTCAGGGGCCGGTCGTCACGCTCCAGGCCCATGGCTGCAATGGCGAGATTCGAACGCTGCTGGCAGGCAACGGCGAAGGTCGGGTACTGGTGATCGATGCGGGACTCAATCCCCTGGCGCTGCTGGGCGACAACCTGGCGGCCCTGGCGCTGAAAAATGGCTGGGCCGGTGTGCTGATCAACGGCAATGTGCGCGACTCGGCACAGCTTGCGCAAACGCAATTGGGCATCTTCGCCACCGGATGCTGGCCGGTTCGCTCGAATAACGAGAGCGGCGGCATCGTTCAAGAGGTGCTGACGATACGCGGTGTCGATGTGTTTCCCGGCGACTGGCTGTATGCCGACCCTGACGGGGTGCTGCTCAGTCGCATTGAGTTACCCGGCGCTTTGGAGGGTCCAAGGTAACTCGCACGCTGAAGATTTCCTGATGCTATAGCCGGTCGCCAGTGGCGCCGGAATGAATGATCTCCAACAAATACAATTACGGAGAAATGACATGGCTACTGCAATTCAAGGCGCTGCGATCGATACCGCCGGTATCGATGAACTCCTGCTGTACCGGCGTATCGCCTGGCGGATTCTGCCGCTGACCATCGTGTGTTTTCTGTTTTCCTATTTCGACCGTATCAATATCAGCTTCGCCAAGACCCAGATGCAGGCCGAGCTTGGGCTGTCGGACGCCGCCTATGGTTTTGCCGCGAGCATTTTCTTTTTTGGCTACGTGCTGTTCGAAGTGCCCAGCAGCTATGGCCTCAAGCGGTACGGCGCGCCCAGCTGGATCTGCCGGATCATGGTCTCCTGGGGGCTGGCGACCGCGGCGCTGGTGTTTGCCTATAACGAGTACACCCTGTACTTCCTGCGCTTTCTGATCGGCGTGATGGAGGCGGGTTTCGGGCCGGCGCTCCTGTTCTACCTGGCCTGCTGGTTTCCCAAGAAGAACCTGGCGAGCATGAACGGCCTATGGTTCCTGTCGATCCCGCTGGCCGGGGTGCTGGGCGCGCCGGTGTCGGGGATGATCCTGGAATACATGAACGGTTTTCTCGGGCTGGCCGGCTGGCACTGGCTGTTCGTGCTGTCCGGATTGCCTTGCAGCCTGTTGGGCGTGATCGTGCTGTTCAAGCTCGACCGGGATATCCAGTCAGCCAAGTGGCTTACCCAGGGTGAAAAGGATTTGCTGCAGCGCAATCTGGATAACGACAAAAAGGTGAACAAACCGATCCAGTCGTCGCTGTTTAAAGTGATCTTCACCCGGCAGGTGGCGGTGCTCTCGGTGATCTATTTCATGATCAAGCTCACCGGCTACGGGCTCAATTTCTGGATGCCGCATTTGATCAGTGCGTCGGGGATCAAAAGCGAGCTGACGGTGGGGTTCCTGACGGCGCTGCCTTATCTGGTGGCGGCGATCGGCATGATCTACGTCACCCGGCGCTCGGATGCCACCGGAGAGCGGCGCAAGTATCTGTGGCTGTGCATGATGGTCGGCGGGGTGGGTTACTTCGCGGCGTGCTACTTCAATGATCACTATGTGCTGCTGACGTCATTTCTGGTGCTGGCGACTGCCGGTGTGTTCATTGCCATTCCGATCTTCTGGACGATTCCGCAGCAGGCGTTTACCGGGTTGGCCATTGCGGGCGGGATTGCGGCGGTCAACACCGTTGGCCAGCTCAGCGGGATGGTGGCGCCGTTGTTGGTGGGGTATATCAATGATGTGAGCGGCAATACCTACATGGGGATGCTGGCTTTGGCACCGTTCTGTGTGATTTGCGCAGGCCTCATCTACTGGGGGCTGCCGGATGATCGCAAAACCGTCTGACCGGCCGCGTCATCGTTTACCACCATTCGCGGGCAAGCCTCGCTCCTACAGGGGTTGTTGTGATCACCAACCCATGTGGGAGCGATCCGGCAAGCGGGTCTATCAGAACCCTACACTGGCCTGCACAAAGAACGTCCGCGGCGCACCCACGTACATCCCCGCATTGTTGTCGCTGGACCGAGTGAAGTACTGCTTGTCGAAGACGTTCTTCACCCCTGCCCCCACCTTCAAGTTCGACAACGAAGGCCCGAAGTCATAGCCGCTGCGCACGTTCCAGGTGACGTAACCCGGAATATCGCCGTACTGGCCATCGGCAGTGCCTTCGGTGATGTAGTTGTTGGTGAAGCTGCCGTCGGCGTTCACCGCGACACCCGGCGCGCGCTGCTGGGACTGGGCGAAGGCATCGATGTTATGGGTCCAGCGCTCGACGTCGTAACGCAGGCCGACAGTGGCCACCTGACGCGAGTAGAACGGCAGGTCGCGGCCCTTGAAGCCCGGAATTTCACCTTCATACACCGCGCGGGTATAGGTGAAGCCGGCATTGGCGGTCAGGCCCTCGAGGCGTGGGTCCAATGCCGCCAGGTCGTAATGCATCGAGGTTTCGATACCCCGGTGCGTGGTTGCGCCCAGGTTGGTCCAGCCCGCATCGTTGCTGATGTACTGCAGCTCTTTGTCGAAGTCGATGTAGAACAGCGTCACTTCGCCGCCCCACACGTCATCGTTGTAGCGCGTACCGATCTCGTAGGTCTTGGCCTTCTCGGGTTCCAGGCCGTTGGCCGTGTTGTCACCCGAACCGCCCTGGCCGAGCTGGAAATACTGCAGCGAGCCGAACGAGGTTTCGTAGTTGGCGAACAGTTTCCAGGCATCGGACATGTGATACATCACGCTCACCGCCGGCAGCGGCTCGTTGCTCTCGATGCTGCGGCGTTTTTCCTGCACAGGCCGGCCGGCGGTGTCGAGTACCGGGCGATCATGCCATTCGGTGCTGATGTGTTCGAAACGCACGCCCGGGGTGATGGTCCAGTTACCGACATCGATTTTGTTATCGATATACACCGAGTGAGCCTCGGTGCCACCGGTACGGTCCTGATAGACATGGCCATCCGAGCCCGGACGCACCACCGGCACGTTGTTGACCAGCGCCAGGCGGCTCGCCTCTTCGTGCATGCCTTCTTTGAGGTAGCGATAACCGACGCTGACTTCCTGGGTCGTCGGGCCGACGTCGAACACATGGGACACCCGCGGCTCGATGCCGAAGGTGTAGTAGGTGCGCGGGAACGAGCCGATGGTCTTCTGGTCGCGGGCGGCGATGTTGCTGCCACGGAAGCTGTCGGTGTAGTAGGTCAGCACTTCGGCCTGGGTGCGGTCGTCGATCTGCCGGGCCCACTTGAACGACACGTCCTTGCGGCGGCCGCTGAAGTTGTCGTTGTTACGATCGGACTGGAACGGGTCGGCGTCGTACTGGGCCTGGGTCAGGCCGCCGGGCATGTCGGCACTGCCGTCGTAGTAGTGAAAATTCAGGCTGAAATCGTCGTAATCGGTCGGCGCCCAATGGGTCTTGAGGATCACGTCGTCGATGTCGTTGCCGTTGTTGCGCTCGCGGTAGCCATTGCCGTTCACGCCCGAGTACAACAGCGCCACGCCCATGCCGTTGTCGGCGGTGCCGCCCATGAAGGCGGTGTCGATGTGCTTCCAGCCACCGTGCTGGGAAGTTTCCAGGGTGGTGCCGATTTCAGCGGTCGGTTGTTCCGGGATGGCGCGGGTCACGAAGTTGATCACGCCGCCCACGTTCTGCGGCCCGTAGCGCACGGAACCGGCGCCGCGCACCACGTCGATGCTGTCCAGGTTGCCTGAGGAAATAGGCGCCATGGACAACTGCGGTTGGCCGTAGGGAGCGAAGGCCGCCGGCACGCCGTCGATCAGCACGGTGGAGCGTGGCGAAAGGCGCGACGTCAGGCCGCGCACACCGACGTTGAGGGAAATGTCGCTACCGCCAGTGCCGTTGGCTTCCTGCACCTGCACGCCGGGTACGCGTTTGAGCACATCACCGACGTTCATCGCGCCCTGCTCGATCATGGCTTCGCGGCGGATCACCGTCCGCGCGCCCGGGTGGTTCTGCACCACGGCGGCATCGGCATCGCCCAGCCAGTCGCCGACCACCTTGATGTCGGTCGCGGCCAGTTCCAGCGGACCGTTGGAGGCCTGCGTCGGTGCGGGCATCAGGGTCACCGAACCTTCATCGATGGAATACTGCAGGCCGCTGCCTTGCAGCAACTGACGCAGCGCTTCTTCCGGCGAAAGATTGCCATCCACCGCCGGGGCTTGCTTGCCGGCGACCAGGTCAGGGCTGAAGAAAACCTGCAACGAGGTTTGCTGACCCAGCTGAGTCAGGGCCTGACCCAATGGTTGTGCCTGGATGTGGATGGCATCGGCGGCGAATGCCTGAGGCATCGCAACGTTGACCGCCAGCGCGAGCGCCAGCGGCAACCAAGGGAAGGTCGGGGTTTGAGCGGTGGATTTTTTCACGTCGAACGTATTCCTGTGGATCGCAAGAGTGTGCGCTTGTTAATGCAAACCAGTTGCAGTTGAACAGGAAGACGCTGAACTCGAAAAAAACCTGAATTTTATTTTGAAATTATTTCCTGACTGCCGTCATCGAGGGTGCGAACGGCCACCGGAAGGATGCTCGGCAAGGCTTTGAGCAGCGCATCAGTGTTGTCGGATTTGAACACGCTGGTCAGGCGCAGGCTGCCCACGGCCGGGCTTGCGACCGTCAGTGGTTTGGCCCGATAACGCGACACCTGCTCGGCGACATCGCTCAAGCTTGTGTTGTTGAACACCAGCTTGCCGTTGCGCCAGGCGGTCATTTCCGTCGGGTTGACCGCGTAGGCGGCCGCGACCTTGCCCTGGGCATCGACATGGGTGCCGAGGCCCGCGGTGAGGCTGATGAAATCGTTGTCGGGCGCCGAACGGCCCTGAACCTTGACCGTGCCCTGCTCCACCACCACCCGCGTGTCGGTGCTGCCACGGCGCACATCGAAACGGGTGCCGGTGACCGTGACCTTGCCGCTGCCGGCTTCGACCACGAACGGCCGGCTGCTGTCATGCTGGACGCTGAACATCGCCTCGCCTTCCGTCAGCTCGATGCCACGGCGGTTCTTCTCAAAGTGCACCTGGATCTTGCTGCGGCTGTCCAGGTCCACGGTCGAGCCATCGGGCAGCGCCACCTGCCGGCGCTCGCCGAGGGCTGTGGAAAACTCCGCGGTGTAAGGCGATGGGTGATTCAGACCGCTGAACAGTCCCAGACCGAGCGCCACCGCCACCACACTGGCGGCCACCGCATAACGCAGGATCGGCCGGCGCTTGATCGGCGCCGGCGCCTCTTCGCACAGCGCCAGAAGACGCTCCGACGGCACCAGGTCGGCGGCTTTCCAGACGCCTTGAAGACATTCGAATTCGGTTCGGTGTTGAGGGTGCTCGTCCAGCCAGTGTTCAAATTGGCGATACATCTCGACATCAACGGCAGGTTCCTGCAAACGCACAAACCACCGCGCCGCGTCATCGCGAACTGTTGTTTGCCCGCACGCGCAATCACGAGTATCCATCATGGAAGTTCCTGTTTGGCTGGGGATAAAAATAGACGCCCTACAGCGGCGGCGCGCATCACGATTGCAGTCCATCAAGGCGGTCGCGCAGATGCCGCAACGTGCGGATCATATACTTTTCCACCATGTTCTTGGACAGTCCCAGGCGTTCGGCGATTTCCGCCTGGGTCAGGCCTTCGATCTTCTGCCAGACAAACACTTTGCGGCAGTTGATCGGCAGCTCCGTGAGCGCCCGCTCGATGGAATCAGCCAATTGGATCGCATGCATGTAATGCTCCGGGTCGCCGGCTGACGACACACTGAGATCGATCGCCTCTGACTCCATGGCGCCCCGTTGCTCCTCACGCCGATCCTCTCGCCGATAGGCATCCACCGCGATATTGCGCGCGGTCTGGTGCAAATACGCCCGTGGCTGCTGCACCGCCGCCGAATCGGACTCGAGCACGCGCACGAAGGTGTCGTGAGCCAGATCCTCGGCCTGCTGACGATTTCTCAGGCGACGAGTCCAGGTCCCGACCAACTCTTCGTAATGCTCGAAAAAGCCGTGTCTGCGGGGCAACTTGAGGGTCATTGCGGTGTGCTGTGTGAACGGGGCGTGAATAGTAATGCTTCGTATTAAGCTGAAGCAATGACTTGTGGTCGGGCGTTGTTTTCATTCGCGGAGGGGCGTTTGGTGGGGAGTCGAAGAAATGACAGAGGGCGATAAGTCGGCAATTTACTTTGTGGCGAGGGGGCTCGCCCCCGTTCGGCTGCGCAGCAGTCGTAAATCCTGCCAATGCGGTGTAACTGAAGGACCGCGGTGGCAGGTTTTGGGGCCGCTTCGCAGCCCAACGGGGGCGAGCCCCCTCGCCACAAAGTGCGCGTCGATCTCGAAGGAATGGTACTGCTTTCAGTACGCAGCCTGATAAATCGCCAACGCATCCGCCTCACTCACTTCCCGCGGATTATTGATCAGCAACCGCTGCTGCAACATCGCATCCCGAGCCAGGGTCATTCCAGCAACCAGCTAAGCACCACGAAATCTGCAGGAGCGAGCTTGCTCGCGATGGTCGTCAACGTTGACGCGGGTTGCCTGATGCCCCGCGGTGTCTGGGCTTCCATCGCGAGCGTGCTCGCTCCTACAGGGGATCGGTGCTCAGCTGACGCGGGAATAGCCCCCCATCACCCCTTTCTTCGACAACACCCACTGCCACAACTGGATATCCCGCGCGCGAAACGCGCCGGCGCAGGACAGCAGGTAGTACTTCCACATCTTGTAGAAGCGCTCGCCCAGTTCCGCCGAGAACAGCGGCCAGTGTTGTTCGAAGTTGTCGAACCAGGCCATCAGGGTCTTGTCGTAATCGGCGCCGAAGTTGTGCAGATCCTCGGCGACGAACAGGCCTTCGATCGAAGTGGCGATTTGTGCGATGGAGGGCAGATCTCCATTGGGGAAAATGTATTTGTCGATCCATGGATCGGGGGCAGTTTTGCTGATGTTCTTACCGATGGTGTGCAGCAGGAAAAGTCCGTCATCCTTGAGACAACGATTGGCGGTTTCCATGTAAACGCGATGGTTCTTGCGCCCTACATGTTCGAACATGCCGACGCTGACGATATGGTCGAATTGCTCATTCACATCCCGGTAATCCTGCAACCTGAATTCGATCGGCAAGTGTGGATAACGCTTTTTTGCCCACTCGCTTTGTTCTTTGGAGATGGTGACGCCGACACATTCAACGCCATAGTGCTCGGCCGCATACGACATGAAACTGCCCCAGCCGCAGCCAATGTCGAGCACCTTCATGCCGGGTTTCAGATCAAGCTTTCGGCAAATCAGATCGAGCTTGGCGTTTTGCGCATCTTCAAGGGTGCTGGCGTCTTTCCAGTAACCGCAGGTGTAGGTCATGCGGCCGTCGAGCATGCTGGCGTAGAAGTCGTTGCCCAGGTCGTAATGCCTCTGGCCGACTTCCCAGGCCTTGTCCTGGGTCTGGCGATTGGTGAATTTCGCCGATAGCGCATGGAGAATGATGGCGAACGGGTTGACCGTGTCGGTGACCCCGGAACGCATCAGCCGGGAGAAGAACTCGTCCAGCTCCTGGGAATCCCACAACCCCGCCATGTAGGCCTCGCCCAAGCCCAGGTTGCCCCTGGACAATGCCGCCTCGGGCACGCCATCGCCCAGCAGGGTCATGTCGAACGGCGCGCAGCCGTTCATGGACAAACCCGCAGACTTCAACAATCCCTGCACAAACCGATGAGCCTTGGTCTGGTTTGCTTGCGTATCGGTACAGCCAGTCAATTCAGTCCGCATAAACAACCCTTACACATCACGTATATTTAAGATTGAACGCATCACTATTGAGCACATGAATCTTCAGAACGTTTTCCAGTTCTTTTCGAACAAACTTCTCGGGAATAAGCGCAAGGTTGGAGTTGAGTTTCTTGATCACCCAACGCTGTCCTCTGTCGATAAAGAACAATCGGTCGACGATGTCTTCAATGGCCATGGCCTTGTTGTAAAACTCGCCGACGCTGGCACTGGGTATGCCACCCAGGTACTTGATGCAGTCCCGTATGCGCCGGCAACTTTCCGCCTCGCCTTTCTGAATCTTGTTCAACAGTTCCTGCTGCTGTTCTTCGGTCGCTTCCTTGAGTGTTTCCGTTGCCAGCCGCGCGCCGGCGCGTTCCGCTTCGAGCAACTCCTGAAGCAGGCTGATGGTTTCGTGCTTGACTAATTCGCTCACGATAATCGACTCCTGAAACGTCGTTCACGAGCATATCCCCGGCCATTTACACAGCCGTAATGAATATTGATGAGCCTTCAAAGCAAAAATATTGATGGAAAACCGGCGAGCGCAACCGATCAATGGCGCCAATGTTTAGTGCAAAAAAAATGCAGGCAACCAGCAATAACTTGAAGCTGTAGCGAGTGAACTAAAACAGTAAATCATTGAATCCATACGACTAATTCACTATTTACTTTCAACATTGATATAAAAAACCAGTTCCACCGAGCCAAACCGTTCAGCGGAAATGTTGCCTCAGGCACAAATCCGAAGGATTCTGGCAGCCATTCCAATGCAGCCATTCACCGGCTGCTGCAAAGTGCTGGCATGCCTGACCCGGTATTCCCGAAGGAACCCAGAATGTTCACCTCCCTGAAAACAAAAAACAGAAAACAACTGGCCCCGCTGGCCCTGGCCATCGCCTTGGGCACCCTTGGCCTGCCTTTCTTTGCAGGCGACGCGCTGGCCCATGGCGGCCACGCGGAAATGGTGCCGCTGCAAGCGGGCCTCGAGGAATTCGGCGCCTCGGTGAAGTGGGACGACTACGCCGATGTCTTCACCATCGCCAAGGACGGGGTCTTCCTCAAGGTCAAGCCGAACAGCAAAGTGGCCATGCTCAACGGCAAGCGCATGGAGCTGACGGTGCCCGTGGTGTTCAAGGGCCAGACCGCCTACATGTCCAAGGACTTCATCAACCAGGTCTTCCAGTCGGGCCTGGACACCACCTTCGTCGTGGAAACCCGCCCTAACCCGCTCAACCCATTGAGCGCGGATGAAATCACCACGGCGGTGGACATCGTCAAGAAATCCGAGAACTACAAGCCGGGCTTCCGCTTCACCGAGGTCTCGGTCAAGGAGCCGCCGAAGGATCAGGTGTGGAATTTCGCCTTCACCGGGCAGAACGTCGCGCAACCGCGTGAGGCCTCCATCGTGGTACTGGACGGCAAGCATGTGATCGAAGCGCTGGTGGATCTGGACAGCAAGCAGCTCAAGTCCTGGAAACCGATCGAGGGCGCCCACGGCATGGTGTTGCTGGATGATTTCGCCACCGTGCAATCGGCGGTCGAGGCCAGCCCGGAATACGCCCAGGCCCTGGCCAAGCGCGGCATCAATGATGTGAAGAAAGTTGTCGCCACGCCGTTGACCGTCGGCTACTTCGACGGCAAGGACGGCCTGGCCCAGGACAAGCGCCTGCTGAAGATCGTCAGCTACCTGGATGTCGGCGACGGCAACTACTGGGCGCACCCGATCGAAGGCCTGGTGGCGATTGTCGATCTGGAACAGAAGAAGCTGATCAAGATCGAAGACGAAGCGCTGATCCCGGTGCCGATGAAACCCACGCCCTATGACGGACGCGGGCGCAAGGGCGTGGCGGTCAAGCCGCTGGAAATCACCGAGCCCGAGGGCAAGAACTACACCATCAGCGGCAACAGCATTCACTGGCAGAACTGGGACTTCCACGTGCGGATGGATTCGCGGGTCGGGCCGATCCTGTCCACCGTCACCTACGACGACAAGGGCAAGAAGCGCAAAATCATGTACGAGGGCTCGCTGGGCGGCATGATCGTGCCTTACGGTGACCCGGATGTCGGCTGGTACTTCAAGGCCTACCTGGATTCCGGCGACTACGGTATGGGCACCCTGACTTCGCCGATCGCCCGTGGCAAAGACGCCCCGGAAAATGCCGTGCTGCTGGACGCGACCATCGCCGACTACACCGGCGCGCCGACCAAGATTCCACGAGCCATGGCGATTTTCGAGCGCTATGCGGGGCCCGAGTACAAGCACCAGGAAATGGGCCAGCCGAACCTGAGCACCGAGCGGCGTGAACTGGTGGTGCGTTGGATCAGCACCGTGGGCAACTACGACTACATCTTCGACTGGGTCTTCCAGCAGAACGGCACCATCGGCATCGACGCCGGCGCCACCGGCATCGAAGCGGTCAAGGGCGTGAAGTCCAAGACCATGCACGATGACACCGCCAAGGAAGACACCCGCTACGGCACGCTGCTCGACCACAACATCGTCGGCACCACGCACCAGCACATCTATAACTTCCGCCTGGACATGGACGTGGACGGCGAAAGCAACTCGCTGGTGGAAGTGAACCCGGTGGTGCTGCCCAACGACCGCGGCGGCCCGCGCACCAGCACCATGCAGACCGAAACCAAGGTGGTCAGCACCGAACAACAGGCCGCGCAGAAATTCGACCCGTCGACTGTGCGCCTGCTGACCAACTTCAGCAAGGAAAACAAGGTAGGCAACCCGGTCTCCTACCAGTTGATTCCGTATGCCGGCGGCACGCACCCGGTGGCCAAGGGCGCCAACTTCGGCAAGGATGAATGGCTGTACCACCGCCTGAGCTTCATGGACAAGCAACTGTGGGTGACCCAGTACAACCCTGAAGAGAAGTACCCGGAAGGCAAGTACCCGAACCGCTCGGACAAGGACTCGGGCCTGGGTCAGTTCACCCAGGACAACCACTCCATCGAAAACACCGACGACGTGGTCTGGCTCACCACCGGCACCACCCACATCGCCCGCGCCGAAGAGTGGCCGATCATGCCGACCGAGTGGGTGCATGTGTTGCTCAAGCCGTGGAACTTCTTCGACGAAACCCCGACCTTGAACCTCAATGCGCCGAAGTAACACCCAAAGAAACCGGCAAGAAACTGTGGGAGCGGGCTTGCTCGCGAAAGCGTTGGGTCAGTCGACAGGGATGCTGAATGTACCGGCCTCTTCGCGGGCAAGCCCGCTCCCACAGGGTTCCGGGTTGTTTGGAGATGCTGTGATCGGCACAAAAAACTGT